>NZ_PTFE01000166.1:0-9730 GCF_002936975.1 Bradyrhizobium sp. AC87j1 | reverse complement strand
TGGAACAACGGACGGGGCGCCGCGCTGAGGTACGGGCTTCAAAGCCCTTGGATGAAGCGGTCTCCCGTCCGTTACCGCACCGGACACTCTATCCGATCCAGCGATTCGAGACTTACAAGGATGACGGAGAGAGTAAGTGGACTAATACGTAATCTTCGGCGGCAGCTTCTTCGCCTTGGCGATGATGTCGCCGACCGACTTCTCCGAAGGCAGGATGCGCAGCAGCTTCTTCTTCTCGTTGGCGTCCCGCATGCTCTGGGCGAGCCTTGCCGGATTCCGATAGGCGAGCTCGCGCACGGTGGTGACGCCGGCGGCGCGGACCAGGCCGACCTTGGCCCGGCCCATGCCGGGGATACGCATGTAGTCGGAGACGTTGGCCCATTCCAGCAGCAGCTGCTCGCTGATGCCGGTCTTGGCGGAAAGCGCCTTGCGGCCCTTCACCGTGCCCGCCGCCTCGAGCAGCCCGTCGGTGGTGCGGATACCCTGCGCCTTCAACTTGTTGGCGGCAAAGACCGACAGGCCCTCAATCTCGGAGATCGGATATGTCATGATACTCGATATGAATTGCCAAAGCTTCAGGCGAACTGGCTGAGGCCCGGCGTCCCCGCAACGATCTTGCCCATCTGATCTGCTCCGATTTTGTCTCGGCCGAAGCGGAAAAGTTCACGGGCGACGTTTTGAATCTCCGACATGCCGAGCCCCAGGCCCATCAGGCGCGTGCCGACCGCCATCAGGCCGCCGCCCATCAGCCGCGACAGTCCGCCGCCGCTCCTGGATGCCTCGATCGCAGCTTCCGCTCCGGGGATCTGGTCGATCAGGGCCTGCACGCTGTCGGAAGGACCCTCGTTGCGGAGGAAGCCCAGGATGATGCCGACGGTCTTTTCAGCGACAGCACTATCTATGCTGGCGTTTGTCGCCAGCCGCCCGATCAGCTCGTCCATAAGGCCCGCCCCTCAGCCGGTTTGCTTGCCGGAGTATTTCTTTCGAAAATGATCTTGAGCCGGTGTGATGTGAAATTCAAGCGATGAACGCACGCGCCGTCGCGATTCACCTTCGAACGCGCGAAAGGTGTTGCAGCGGTGCAAGAGCGGAGATGGAATCGGCGAAAAATTGCCGCGTTGCGAACGCCTCGTTCCTACTTTCGGCTGATGTCGTCCGTCTGTTTCCGACAATGTCGCATGTTCGGCCGCGTTGAACCGTTTTAATCGGCGCGCAACATGCGTTAAACTACGGAACTGGTGCATTTGAGTTTCAATAGGCGAAACCCGGCAGAGAGATCAGAGAGAATAATGACCGCACAGGACAGCAAGCTCGGCGATACCGACGACAAGATCTTCGTCGGCAAGGGAGACGAGCAGGCATGGCTGACGCTGGCGCTCGCCAATCGCCACGGCCTCGTCACCGGTGCAACCGGAACCGGCAAGACCGTGACGCTGCAGGTGATGGCGGAAGGATTTGCGCGCGCCGGTGTTCCGGTCTTCGCGGCGGACATCAAGGGCGACCTCTCCGGCATCTCCGAGGTTGGCGAGGCCAAAGACTTCATCCTCAAGCGCGCCTCCGAAATGGGCCTGAATTTCCAGCCCGACCAGTTCTCGACGGTGTTCTGGGACGTGTTCGGCGAGCAGGGCCATCCGGTGCGCGCGACCGTCACGGAAATGGGGCCGCTTCTGCTCGCGCGCATGCTCGACCTCAACGACGTGCAGGAAGGCGTGCTCAACGTCGCCTTCCGCGTCGCTGACGACAACGGGCTGACCCTGATCGACATGAAGGATCTGCGCGCACTGCTCGACGCCATCGTGCCCGATAGCGCCAAGAAGGGGGCGGACGCGGCGGAGGATCCGCTCGCCGCCATCCGCAAGGCCGCGCAGGGGTTCGGCAACGTCACCAAGGCCACCGTCGGCACCATCCAGCGCCAGTTGCTGGTGCTGGAGAACCAGGGCGGCACCAAATTCTTCGGCGAGCCGGCACTGAACCTGAAGGACTTCATGAAGACCGACCGCGACGGCCGCGGCATGGTCAACATCCTGGTCGCCGACAAGCTGCTGCAGAACCCCAGGCTTTACGCGACATTCCTGCTGTGGATGTTGTCGGAGCTGTTCGAGGAGCTGCCCGAGGCCGGCGATCTGCCCAAGCCGAAGCTCGTGTTCTTCTTCGACGAGGCGCATCTGCTGTTCAACGATGCGCCCAAGGCGCTGATGGACAAGATCGAGCAGGTCGTCCGCCTGATCCGCTCCAAGGGCGTCGGCGTCTACTTCGTGACGCAAAACCCGGTCGACGTCCCTGACCGCGTGCTCGGACAGCTCGGCAACCGGGTGCAGCACGCACTGCGCGCCTTCACCCCGCGGGACCAGAAGGCGGTCGCCGCTGC
The DNA here is from genome assembly GCF_002936975.1 of Bradyrhizobium sp. AC87j1. Classification (NCBI taxonomy): domain Bacteria; kingdom Pseudomonadati; phylum Pseudomonadota; class Alphaproteobacteria; order Hyphomicrobiales; family Nitrobacteraceae; genus Bradyrhizobium; species Bradyrhizobium sp. AC87j1. The sequence continues at coordinate 7,362 of NZ_PTFE01000166.1, read as the reverse complement.
GGCCCAGACCTTCCGGCCCAACCCGAAGCTCGACACCGCCAAGGTGATCATGGAGCTCGGCAAGGGCGAGGCGCTGGTGTCCTTCCTCGAGGGCAACGGCACGCCGGCGATGGTCGAGCGGGTGATGATCCGGCCGCCGTCGGCTCGCATCGGGCCGATCACGCCGGACGAGCGCAAGGCGATCATGGCCGCAAGCCCGGTGAAGGGTAAATACGACACCGCGGTCGATGAAGAGTCCGCTTACGAGATGATCCAGAAGCGCATTGCCGGCACGGCGGCCACCGCGGACGGCCCGGTTGGCGGAAATGGCGGCGGCCTTCTCGGCCAGATCGGCTCGATCGTCGGCACCATCTTCGGCACCAACGTCAAGCGCGGCCGCCTGTCGACCGGCCAGGTCATTGCGCGGGACGTGACGCGATCGGTCACCAACCAGGTGATCGGCGGGATGGCCGCCAATATCGGCAAGTCGGTCGGCGGCCAGCTCGGCGGCTCGATCGGCCGCACGCTGGTCCGCGGCGCGCTCGGCGGATTGCTGCGGCGGTAGGCAAAGCGCTTCGGGCAATTCCGCTTGCCCCCAAAAGGTCGTCATGCCCGAGCTTGTCCCGGGCATCCACGCTCTCAATGCTGCGACAAGGTCGTGGATGGCCGGGACAAGCCCGGCCATGACGCTGTGGAAGCTCGAACTCAGTCACCCAACGTGCCGTTGCCGGAGACCATCACCCTACAATTTCAGGTGAGGGACTCTCCAAGCGTGCGCCGGTCTGCTACGTCCTGTTCGCCGCCGCACAGGACCACTCCGTGACCCCGCCCGCCCCGTTAGCCAAGCCTGACGCGCCCCGACACCTGTCGCTGCGCGCGCCGCTGGACCTGCTGTTTCTGTTCTGCTGCGTCCTGCTCACCGCCGACGTGCTCGTTCCCGAGATCTTCGGCAGCGGCAAGACCAAGGATTACCCGCTGTGGTTCTGGGCCGGGCAGCAGGTCCTGCAGGGTGAGCCACTCTATCCCGCCACCGCCGTCGAGTATTTCGAGTTCATCTATCCGCCGCTGCCGGCGATCCTGCTGGGGATCCCGAGCTGGTTCGGCAAGATCCCGCTCTATGTCGTCCTGTCGATCCTGAACGCCGCGGCGTGGTGGTACACCGGGACGTTCTCCCAGGTCATGGCTGGCTCGGGGCGCAGCCCCGGCCGCTGGCTCGAGGCGCTGCCCGCCGTCGTCACCGTGCCCTTCGTGTTCGACATGTTCGACCTCGGCCAGCCGAACCTCGTCCTGCTGGCCATGATGCTCTACGGCTTCTGGAGCTTGCGACACCAACGTCCTTTGCTTGCAGGCTTCATGTTCGCGCTCGCCGCTGCCATCAAGGTGTTTCCGATCGCGGTCCTGCCGTATCTGGTCTGGCGGCGGAAATGGGCGGCCGCCGCCGCCACGGTCGCCTTCACCGGTATCCTGCTCTATGTCGTGCCGGCGCCGATCCGCGGCTTCGAGCGCAACGCGGCCGAGCTTGCGACCTGGTATCAGGGCATGGTCGGAACGAGCTCGGAAAAGGGCTTTGGCCAGCGTGACGAGCAGAACTGGTCGTGGGTCAACCAGTCCCTCATCGCCGTCACGCACCGCCTGGTCCGCCCGATCAACTTCAATCTGGAGGATCCCGGCAAGCCGCCGCGCACGATGAACATCATCGACGTCGACTACAGGACGGCGAACTGGATCGTGCTGGTGCTGTCGGCCTTGCTCGGGCTCGGCTTCGTCGCGATCATGCCGCAGCAAGCACGGCGAACGGCGCGCTCGGATGCGGAGGAGCTCGCCATCCTGTTCTGCCTGATCACGGTGGCCTCGCCTTTGGCACGGCAATACTACTTCATGTGGCTGTTCTTCCCGATGACGGTGCTGATGCATCGCGCCGCCTTCGACGAGCGGGCGAATGTGCGTCTCGGAACCTGGCTCGCGCTCGGCGCGGCCGGCATTCTCATGCTGCTGGCGCTGCCGTGGTTTCCAACTGTCCTCCAGGCCTGGGGCAACAACCTCCTCGCGACCGCCGTTCTTGCAGGTAGTCTTGCATGGCACATCCGGCATCCGCCCGTTGCGGCTGGCTCCGAGCCTGCGACGGCGCTAAAACCCGGTACCTCTTGAGACTCGAACGTCAGGACCCACAACCATGGCCAATGCGCAGCTTCAATCCGTGCTCGACCACATCGACAAGGATTTCGACAACAGCCTCGAGCGCCTGTTCGCGCTGCTCCGGATCAAGTCGATCTCCGCCGATCCCGCCTTCGCCGGGGATTGCAAGGCGGCTGCCGAGCATCTCGCCAAGGACATCGCGAGCCTCGGCGTCGCCACTGAAGTGAGGCCGACCGCGGGCCATCCCGCCATCGTCGGCAAGACCGGGGCCGGCGGACGGCCGCATGTGATCTTTTACGGCCATTACGACGTACAGCCGGTCGACCCGCTCGATCTCTGGCACCGTCCGCCGTTCGAGCCCGTCGTCACCGACCATGCCGACGGCCGCAAGATCATCGTCGCGCGCGGCGCCGAGGACGACAAGGGCCAAGTGATGACGTTCGTCGAGGCCTGCCGCGCCTGGAAGAAGGTGACGGGCTCGCTGCCCGTCGACATCACCTTCCTGATCGAAGGCGAGGAGGAGGTCGGCTCGAAGAACTTCGTGCCCTTCATCGAGGCCAACAAGGACGAACTCAAAGCCGACTACGTGCTGGTCTGCGACACCGGCATGTGGGACCGCAACACGCCGGCGATCACGACCTCACTGCGCGGCCTGCTCTATGAAGAGCTGAAGATCACCGCCGCCAATCGCGACCTGCATTCCGGCGTGTTCGGCGGCAGCGCGATGAACCCGATCCGGGTGCTCACCAAAATTCTGGGCGGCCTGTTCGACGACGACAACCGCATCACCATTCCCGGCTTCTATGACGGCGTGAAGGATCTGCCGCCCGATATCCTGGAGCAGTGGAAGAAGCTCAATCTGACGCCGGAGATGTTCCTCAAGCCGATCGGCCTGTCGATCCCGGCCGGCGAGAAGGGGCGCCTCCTGATCGAGCAGGCCTCATCGCGCCCGACCTGCGACGTCAACGGCATCTGGGGCGGCTATATCGGCGAGGGCTCCAAGACGGTGATCCCGTCGCATGCTTCAGCCAAGGTCTCGTTCCGCCTGGTCGAAGGGCAGGACCCGCAAAAGATCCGCAAAGCCTTCCGCGACTACGTGACGGCGCGCATTCCCGGCGACTGCAAGGTCGAGTTCGGCGACCATTCCGCCGCGCCCGCCGTCGCGCTCGACTGGAACATGAAGCCGCTTGCCGCTGCCAGCAAGGCGCTGACGGAGGAATGGGGCAAGGAGACCGTGCTGATGGGCTCCGGCGCCTCGATCCCGATCGTCGCCGATTTCAAGCGCACGCTTGGCCTGGACTCGCTGCTGGTCGGCTTCGGCCTCGACGACGACAACATCCACTCGCCGAACGAGAAGTACGATCTTCGCAGCTTCCAGAAAGGCATCCGCTCCTGGGCCCGCATCCTCGCGGCGCTGGCGGAGGTGAAGTAGCGCGAGCTGCCGTAGGGTGGGCAAAGGCGCAAAGCGCCGTGCCCACCATCTCTAAGTAATTGCGAAAGAACGTGGGCACGCTGCGCTTTGCCCACCCTACGGCTCTGCTGTCGTGGCGACCACCGCCCCAAAATAAAAACGCCGCCCGGAATTGGGCAGCGTTTCATTCCAAAAGGCGTAGAGGTTAGTTGGGCGCTACCCTACACCAAATCCCGAAAATTTCAAGACCGGTAGCCCGGAAGCTCGCGGTCGAGCTTGCGCAGCAGCGGCGGCCACACGAGGTTGGTGGCGCGCAGCTCGGCGCGGTCGCGGTTGGCGAGCAGCTCGGTGTTCTTGTCGATCGCAATCTCCTCGACCGGATAGACCGGCGTGCCGAGCGCGCGCGTGCGCACCTGCATCGAGCAGGCGCGCTCGAGGTGGTACATGCGCTCGAAGGCGGAGGCGACCGAGCGGCCGACCGTGAGCGTGCCGTGATTGCGCAGCAGCATGTGGTTGTGGTCGCCGAGATCCTTCTGCAGTCGCGGCCGTTCGTCGTGATCGAGCGCGATGCCTTCATAGTCGTGATAGGCGAGGTCGTGGGTGACGAGCTGGGCGGTCTGGTTCAGCGGCAACAGGCCTTCTGCGCTGCTCGACACCGCGGTGCCGTCGAGGGTGTGGAGATGCAGCACGCAGATCGCGTCCTCGCGCACCTCGTGGATCGCCGAATGGATGGTGAAGCCAGCGGGGTTGACGCTGTATTCGCTCTCGGAGAGCTGGTTGCCGTGCAAATCGACCTTGACGAGGCTCGAGGCCGTGATCTCGTCGAACATCAGCCCATAGGGATTGATGAGAAAATGATGGTCGGGGCCGGGCACGCGCGCGGAGATGTGGGTGTCGACCAGATCGTCCCAGCCGTACAGCGCGACAAGGCGGTAGCAGGCGGCGAGATTGACCCGTTGCTGCCACTCGGCCTCCGTCATATCAGACGGCACTTCCTTCAGACGCGCTTCCGCTGGCGACATGGCTGATCTCTCCGAACATCGTTGTTGCGGGGAGGGAGCGTAGTACCGCTCGTGGCAAGCAGCAAGGCGCGACAAGCGCGCGGCAGTCAAGCGTAGCCCGCATGAGCGGAGCGGAATGCGGGGCCTTGCGAGAGGTCCCGGATTTCGCTGCGCTCCATCCGGGCTACGAGAGAGAAAATTATTACGGCGCCGGGATCGACAGCAGGCTGGAAATGCTCCGGCCGCGGATGTCGTAGACGCGGGCGAATACCACGTCGTCGCGCTTGATCTCGACCATCACGGGCGCGGTCAGGCCCTTGCAGTAGAACTCGCCGAGCGTCATCGCGAAATCGGCCGCGTTGGAATCCCAGCCGATGGTGAAGTCGGGCCCGAGCGCGACCTGGGCGGGGCGCTGCGGACCGCAGACCGCGACCTTCCATTTGCGATTGGTCGGCGGCACTTCCTGGCGCTCGACGATCTGCTCGCGCAGCTCATCCGAGGCCTGCTTCAGCGCGAGACCCCAGTAGTCCAGCATGAAGCGGTCGTCGGCGCCGCGGACGGTGCCGGCGATGTGGTTGAAGTGGGTGTACTGATAGGGATGCAGCCGGATCATCTCGGCGAGCGAGAGCGCAAGGCCAAAGCAAAACGTGGCGAGCACGACCGGCTGCCAGGTGCGGTGATTGGCGCGCAGGCGCTCCATGGCCCAGGCGAAGGCGACGCCGCCGAGCACCGCCATCGGCGGGATTACGAACACGAAATGGCGGATGCCGTTGTACAGCGCCGGCCGCTTCACCATCGCGATCGCGAGCGGCAGGGTTGCGGCGAGCGTCAGCATCAGCATGATGGTCTTGCGCCGCGCCGGAACCTCGCTTCGCGGCAGCATCGCGAAGGTGCTGACCACGGCGCCGGCCATCAGCACCAGCATCACCTCGGGCAGCTGCAGCGCGAACAGCGTCGGCAGATAGGACCAGGGCATGTCCGGCACGGACACGATCGCGCCGTCGAACATCTCCTTCCACGGCTTCTCGAAGAAATGCGAGAAGTAGGTCAGCGCCTCGAACGGATTGCCGGGCTCCATGATCGACCACGGCCAGATCAGGCCCATCACGAGGTAGCCGAACGCCAGGCCGGGCAGCAGCACATAGACGACATGGGCGAAGCGGCGGACCGACTCGCGCAGGCCCTCGCTGCGCAATTCCTCCAGGAACAGCGGGACGAAGCCGAGCACGGCGTAGACCAGCGCGAGCCCGCCGAGAACGCGGCAGCCAAGCGAAAGGCCGGCACCCAGGCCGACGATCAGGATCGTGCGCGGCGACGGCTTGGGATATTCCTCGGCGAGCCGGACCAGGCCGAGCATCAGGATGATCATGGCCACCGCGAAGGGCGCATCCTTCGGATTCATGAACATGTGGCCGTAGAAGATCGGGCACAGCGCGAGCAGCAGCAGCGAGGCAAGACCGGCAAGGGGCCCGCCGATGCGGCGGCCGAGCCGCCACGTCACCGCAAGTCCGACCACGCCGACAATGGCGCCGACCAGACGTCGCGTCTCGAACAGCTCGAGCGGAATGATTTTGTGCAGGAGGGCCGCGACCATGTCGAAGCCGCCGCCATACATGTAGAGATTGGCGAAGGAGAGCGCCGCGGTGTCCTTGAAGCCGGAACCGAACATGCGCAGCAGCAAATCGGCATATTCAGCGTGGGTGTAGTCGTCCCAGCCGAGGCCATAGTCGCGGAACGTCAGGCCTGCAATGACCGCGACCGCGGCCAGCACCAGCATGGCGAGATCGTCGCAAGTCCGTTCGACCGAGCGCCGTAGAGGCGTGTCGATCGCCGAAGTCGTGATGGATGTCATGGCTATCGGTGCCCCGGAATCCCCTCTTGGCCCTGCTGGTGCGCGCGGGCCTGCTCCCCGGACTCCCTATAGCGCAGTTCCATTACCAAGTAATTGGGCATTATGGCTAAATTCCTGATGCGACGCAGCAATTCCGGTTACTTGAGAGCAGTCTAAGCAGTAGCGAGCCGTAGCTGAAGGGAATGTGAATAAGTCCCTGATTTCCTTCCCTTTAGGAACGCTACCGACGATTCCTCGTTGGCGTGGAACACCGGATGACGGTATCGTGGCGTAGCGGTTGTCGCGTGTGGATGGCGACCGGGGGTGAGTTCGATGAATCTGGCATTGTTGATCGCGGGGATTTTCGCCGTCGTGGCGGGCTTCCTTTCGATCCTGTTTGGCTTCTCCGTCAGGGAGTTCAGCCTCGGCAGCCCCCTCATAATCTCGGGCACGATCGCCGTCTGCTCCGGATTGTTACTGGGCGGCCTCTATGTCGTGGTCACGGAACTGAAGGGCCTCGCGCGCCGGCTGGCCGGTGCGCCGTCCGAGGTTCGGGTCAGGCCCGTGCTGCCGGGCCTCGCCGCATCAAGCGCCGCTGCGCCCGAGCCGTTGCCTGCCGTTGCGGCGACAAGGATCGAGCCGCCGCCGCCACCCGCCGCAGGCCCGCCGCCGTGGCAGAGCGAAGCCGCCGCGCGCGAGCGTCCGCGTGTCGAGACGCCGCCGGTGCCGGAAGCTCCAACGCCGCCCGCGGCTCCGGAAGCGCCGCGCCGGCGCAACCTGTTGTTCGCCTCGACCTCGCGCAAGGAGCGGGAGCGCGCGGAGGCGAAGACCATTGAGGACGCGCCGCCGCAGCTACCTGCGGAGCCCGCTGAGGCCCTGGATATTCCGCCTGCAAGCTTTGACGATGCCTGGCCGAAGCCGGACCGCATGCGTCCGCCGGAGCCACCGGCCGCCTTGCGCCGGCCGCCGCCGCGCTCGCCATCGACCTTTGCGGAGGCCGCTCC
>NZ_PTFE01000165.1:0-9979 GCF_002936975.1 Bradyrhizobium sp. AC87j1 | reverse complement strand
GGAGAGGGAGCGCACCGTCAGCGCGGCTTACCGCTCAAACACCAGCGTCAGATTGTTCGCGGGCATGTCGATCGTATCGACGAGGCGAAGACCTGCAGCCTTCGCGAGCGTCTCGACATCGCCGATGTCACGCACGCCCCAGTCGGGATTGCCTTCCCGCAGAGAGGTATCGAACACCGCATTGCTCAGCGCGGTGTGCTTGCCGTCGCGCTTGAACGGGCCGTAGAGGAACAGCTTGCCGTCGGGGCGCAGGTAGCGGCCGGCGCCGGCGAACAGGCCCTCGGCCACGGCCCAGGGCGCGATGTGGATGACATTGGCGCAGAACACCGCCGCAAGGCTCGTCGGCGCCTGTCCGCTTTTCAGCTCCGGACACCAGTCGGGATCGGTGAGATCGATCCGCAGGGGGCTGCGGATGTTCGCAAGGCCCGTATGGACGCGCCAGGCCTCGATGCTCTTGAGATGGCGCTGATTGAGGTCGCTCGGCCACCAGATCAGGCCGGGCGTGTGGCGGGCGAAATGGACCACATGCTGGCCGGTTCCGCTGCCGAGCTCGACCACGTTGCCGGTCAGGCCAGTGAGGTGCTTTTCCAGCGCCGCCCAGATCGGCACATGGTTGCGATGGAACGCGGGTGCATCGAGCCGCCCATCCGGCTCGACCCGTCCGCCATCCCTGCCAAATTCGACGACATATTCAGCCAAGTCAGTCCCCAATGAATGTAAAACAGCAAAGACGGCCGTAAGGGCCAAACGCCCTAGAATAATTTGCTAGTGCCAACCTGTTAGGATGAACAAACGATCTCATCGGTTGCAATGCGCAGGATATTAACTCCATTTTGCCGCGTGCATAGTCTTGATTGTCAGGCGATGCCCTTTGTGCTTTGGAACGCTTATATTTCCGCAAACGAGATCATCGACATAACGCCTGGGACGATGCCTTGACCGCCTTTCCTTGCAAGCTTGCCGTCCTGGCGGCGCTGGTCCTCTCCGCCGGCGCGGGTGTGGCTCCGGCGCGGGCACAATCCGCTGTCGCCGACGGCCAGAAGCTCGCTTTCGATCGCGGCAAGGGCAATTGCCTGACCTGCCACGTCATCAAAGGCGGCGACCTGCCGGGAACAATCGGGCCGGAACTGAAGGACCTCAAAGCCAAATACCCCGATCGTAATGAGCTGACCGCGATCATCTTCGACGAGACCAAGCGCAATCCGCAGACCATGATGCCGCCGTTCGGCCGGAACCGGATTTTGACCGAACAGGAGATCAGCGCGATCGTTGATTTCCTGCAGACCCTGTAACGGCCGGCTGCCCAGGAGACTTGAGATGACCACGACCACCGGCGCGCTTGCGACGAGGCGCCTGATCCTTCAGGGCGCGGCCTCTGTCGCCCTGCTCGGCCTTGGCAATCTGCCGTTCGCGGCGGCGCCCGCGCGTGCCGCGGCCAACGACAAATATCCGGAAGAGGCTTTCAAGCAGAAGCACGAGGCCGACGCGATCAAGGCGCTCTATGGCAAGACCGCCGAGCCCTCCGACAAGGTCAAGCTGGATGCGCCCGAGATCGCCGAGAACGGTGGCGTGGTGCCGGTGTCGGTGACGACGACGCTCGACAAGGTGAGCTCGATCTCGTTCTTCGTGACCGAGAACCCGTACGCGCTTGCAGCATCCTACAAGTTCGCCGACGGCACCATTCCGGGCGTCGCCAACCGGCTGAAAATGGCCAAGACCACCAAACTGGTCGCCATCGTCGAGGCTGACGGCAAGCTCTACAGCGCGACCAAGGAAGTGAAGGTCACCGTCGGCGGCTGCGGCGGCTAGGAGGATCGGTCCGATGGCATCAAGCATTCGCGTGCGCGCAACATCCAATGGCGACATCACCGAGGTGCAGGCGCTGATCCAGCACCCCATGGACACCGGCCTGGTCAAGGATTCCAAGGGCGAGCTGATCCCCGCGCACTTCATCCAGGAGCTGAAGTTCGAATGTAACGGCAAGGACGTCTTCGTCGCCGATTGGGGCACCGCGGTCTCCAAGGATCCCTACGTCAAGTTCAGCTTCAAGGGTGCCAAGAAGGGCGACGACCTCAAGATCTCCTGGACCGACAACAAGGGTGCGTCGGATACGACCACCGCGAAGATTTCGTGATGAAGACCCGATCTGCCCTGCTGCTTGGCTCGCTCAGCGCCGCGCTCGTGGCGTTCGCCCTCACCTCTCCGCGCGTCGTCGCGGCCGACAAGGTCGATCCCGTTGCCGACGCCAAGGCGTTCCAGAACTTCTTCTTCCAGAAGTTTCCCGACGTGAAGCACGAGGACTTCGTCAACGGTCCGTATTCCATGAACGCGGACATGAAGCGGCAGTGGCAGGAGAAGGAGGAGTTCCCGCCTTACGAGTTCGCACTCGACGCCGGCAAGGAGATGTTCGCCACCCCGTTCAAGAACGGCAAGACCTACGCCGATTGCTTCCCGAACGGGGGCGTCGGCATCCGCCAGAACTATCCTTACTTCGACGAGAAGGAGGGCAAGGTCGTCACGCTGGAGCTCGCGCTCAACCGCTGCCGCGAGGCCAATGGCGAGGCGCCCTACTCCTACGTCAAGGACGAGATGGCCTCGCTCACCGCCTACATGGCCTTCACCTCGCGCGGCAAGCCGATGGACATCAAGATTCCCGATGATCCCCGTGCGCTCGCGGCATTCGAGAACGGCAAGCGCTACTTCTACACGCGGCGCGGCCAGATGAATTTCTCCTGCGCCAGCTGCCATGTGCAAAGCCCGGGCGAGCGCATCCGCGCCGAGGTCCTGGCGCCAGCGCTCGGCATCCTGAACGCGATGCCGATCTACCGCTCCGAATGGAGCGGCATGGGCACCACCAGCCGCCGCTTCGTGACCTGCAACAGCCAGACCCGCGCGGTTCCGCTGGAGCCGCAAGCGGACGAATATCGCGACGTCGAATATTTCCTCTCCTACGTCGCCAACGGCCTGCCGATATCTGGCCCGGGAGCGCGGCCATGAAGCGGTCACTTCCCCTCGCCATGCTGCTGGCGCTCGGCCTCGCGTCAGCGGCGCGCGCGGCAAATGAAGCGGATTACAAGGCGGCCTATGCCACCGCGGAAGCCGCATCGAAGGAGGCTGCCGGCTTGCGCAACCAGTGGACCGTGACCGTCTCGACGCTGGCCGCGGCCAAGAAAGCGGCGGATGGCGGCGATTTCGACCGCGCCACAGCCGCAGCCAGGGAGGCCGAGGCGCTGGCAAAGGCGTCGATCTTCCAGGCGGCGTCCGAAAAAGAAGCCTGGAAGGCGATGGAAATCCGCTAGACTGGCCTCAACTGAAACAGTCTTGCGACATTGAGGGCGCGGAGAATTTTGGTATGGCGATCCGCCGCCGCGATTTCCTGAAGAGCGCAGGCCTTGCCGCTGCATCGCTCAGTCTGCCCCGACTTGCGCGGGGGACTGAGACCGCGAGCATTTACGACCTCGAGCGCTTCGGCAACGCGCGCATCCTGCACATCACCGATACGCATGCGCAGCTCAACCCGGTTTATTTCCGCGAGCCCAGCATCAATATCGGCATCGGTGAGATGGCCGGGCGGCCGCCGCATCTGGTCGGCCGCGCCTTTCTCGATCGTTTCGGCATCCGTCCCGACAGCGCCGATGCCTATGCCTTCACCTGCGTCGAGTTCGAGAAGTCGGCAGGCCGCTTTGGCAAGCTCGGCGGCTTTGCCCATCTGAAGACGCTGGTCGATCGCTTGCGTGGCGATGTCGGAGAGAAGCGTTCGTTGCTGGTCGACGGCGGCGATCTCTGGCAGGGCACCGGGCTTGCCAACATCATGCAGGGCCGCGACATGGTCGAGGTCGCCAATCTGCTCGGCATCGAAGCGATGACCGGGCATTGGGAATTCACCTATGGCGAGCAGACGCTGCGCGACAATCTCGAGCGTTTCAAGGGCGAGTTTCTGGCGCAGAACGTGTTCCTGACCGAGGAAGCCGCGTTCAATGACGCTCCCGCATTCGACAAGGCCACGGGGCGCGTGTTCAAGCCTTCGATGATCAAGGAGATCGGCGGTCATCGGGTCGCGATCGTCGGCCAGGCCTTCCCTTACGTGCCGATCGCGCACCCCAAGCGGTTCACGCCGGACTGGACCTTCGGCATCCGCGAGGAGGAGTTGCAGAAGCATGTCGATGCCTTGCGCGGCACCGACAAGGTCGATGCCGTCATCCTGCTGTCGCACAACGGCATGGATGTCGACCTCAAGCTCGCAAGCCGCGTCACCGGCATCGACGTCATTCTCGGCGGCCATACCCATGACGCCGTGCCGCAGCCGATCGCCGTGAAGAACGCCGGCGGCACCACGCTCGTCACCAATGCCGGCTCCAACGGAAAATTCCTCGCCGTGGTCGATCTCGCGATCGACAAGGGCAAGGTCAGCGACATTCATTATCATCTGCTGCCTGTTTATTCCGAGCTGCTGAAACCCGATCCTGGAATGGCCGAGCTGATCGGCCGGCTGCGCGCGCCGCATGTGACCGACTGGTCGGCAAAGATCGCAACGCCTGACCGCCTGCTCTATCGGCGCGGCAATTTCTCCGGGCCGGTCGACGAGCTGATCTGCACCGCGCTGCGCACCGAGCTCGATGCCGAGATCGCGCTGTCTCCGGGGTTCCGCTGGGGCGTCACCGCGCTGTCGGGCCAGGCGTTGACCATGGAGGACCTGCTCGCGGAGACTGCGATCACCTATCCCGAGACCTATGTGCAGGAGATGACGGGAGCCCAGATCAAGGACGTGCTGGAAGACGTCTGCGACAACCTCTTCAACGCCGATCCCTATTATCAGCAGGGCGGCGACATGGTGCGCGCCGGTGGGCTCAGCTACACCTGTACGCCGACCGCCGCGATCGGCGGCCGCATCTCGGAAGTGAAGCTCCATGGCGGCAAGGCGCTCAGCGCCAGCCACCGCTACAAGGTCGCAGGCTGGGCTTCGGTCAACGGCCAGCAAGGCGCGCCGGTGTGGGACGTCGTCGGCAAATATCTGCGCTCGGGCCGGATGTTTCAGGAGCGGCTCGGCTCCGGCGTGACGCTGAAGGGCGTCGAGGACAATCCGGGTATTGCGGGACAAGGATGATGCGGGCGCAGATCTTATTTGCGCTGCTGCTGGCGCTACTGGTCCGGGCCGCGATCCTGCCGGCCTCGGCGCAGCAGGTGCCGCTTCAGGACAAGCCGTTCGCCGAGCACAAGATCGTGCTGCAACTCTCCGATGGCGATGCAAGGAAGCAGGCGCTGGTGCTAAGCGTCGCCAACAATCTTCTGAAGGCGTACGACCCCGACAAGATCGCGATCGAGGTCGTCGCGTTCGGCCCCGGCGTCGATCTCCTGTTGTCCGGCAGCGAGCGTCGCAAGCAGGTCGAAAGCCTGATCGCGCAGGGCGTGCGCTTCGACATCTGTCTCAACACGGTCGATACGATCGAGCGCGAGACGGGCAAGCGGCCGGAGTTCATCCAGTCCGCGACGCCGGTGCAGGTGGGCGTGGGGCAGATCCTGTTCCTGGCGGAGAACGGGTATACGGTGGTGAGGCCGTAGGGGGCGTTGTCCCGCCGAACACGCGTGTACCCAATCCGCCCGGCGGACGACGTCCGCATGACCATCGGAAACGGACAAAAGAGGCGCGCTTGGTCATGTCGGCCAAGGGCCAGATCCGGACTCATGCTGCGAATTTCAAGAAGGTGTGGCGGACCGGCGAGGTATCCACGCTTGCCTCACACGGCATAACGCCGGTAGAGCACGACGATTACAGCGAGTACCGTCCCGGCATAAATGACCCGAGCGGCGTGATCCAAGATAATAGCGGCGCGCTTTCGGCCGGCGTCTCGAAGTTTTTCATGTTTGTAGCCCGCCAATATCGTCATCAGGCATAGTATGAAGAAAATGTAGAACATCTCTTCGACTACCACCGTGTATCCGACATCGCCGACCTGACTGGCGACCGTCACGAGCAGCACCGCGCTCGCCAGGATCGAGGTCACTGGAATCGTCACGCGTTCACGAAACATGGTTTCGGGAAAGAACAGCGTCGCGAACACGACGAGCACGAGCAGAAACAGCGGCAACAGGTTCTTCAGCATGTAGATGGCGGAGCTGCGGCGCAGCATGATGGTCGCATCGAAGCCTGCGAATTCCGTCATTGCCTCGGCACCAAACGAGGACGCCTTTCCGAGCGTCGATCCGCTGGACTGAGATTCGACGAAATAGTTCAGTCCGAGAAATCGCCAGAGCTGAAGTCCGGAATAGGCCCCATCCTCGGCCCGCGAGCTTCCGTCGTCGGCGAGGCGCAAGCCGAACCGATCGATGACATAGGTGATGAGTTCCCGCCGCCGCTCCGTGTTCTGGAAACGTAGACGCAACTCCTGCGTGTCGAACGGATAATCATGGAGATCGAAACGGGCTTTGAAATCGCCGTTGATTCGATAGAGCCGATAGCTCAGGCCGTCTTCCTGTCCAATCTGAATCGGCCGAGCCGGATCGAACGCCCCGCGATCCAGCAAGGCCGGGAACTCGACGCGCGTCTGCGCTTCATCGTCCCCGGCGAACCGCATCCAGAGATAGAAGTCGACGTTGAACGAATTTTGCTTCACGTCGATCCGGTTGACGCGAATGATGTCGATGCCGGTATAAACGACGCGCTGTATCCAGTAGTGTCGGTCGCCGAACGTGACGACATGGCCCTCCTCTCGTTCCGCGGCGAGATCGATTCCTTTGGGCTGATCGATGCGTACGAGTTGCAGCGGCGCAGTGACGAACAAACCGTAACGGAAGAAACCCAGTCGAATCGGGCGCGGAATGTCGCGGTTCGCGTTGAAATAGAGCCGCCCAGTCAGCCCGACGACCGCCGATTTCGGATCGTTGATCGCGGCAAGCGCGACGCGCACACGGTCGCGATCTGCAACCTTGCTGTCGGATCGTTTCTGAATTCCCTGCCCCATAAACCGGGGATGTACGGCAGCTCGTTTTAGCGCATCGATCATCAGGCGCGCAGCGTCATACGAGCCGCCGGCAACCCAGCTTGGCAGGGTTCCCGCTTTCGCTTTGTAGTCGGCGGCAAAGACCTGCGCTGCCACGCCGGCACTGTCGAACATCAGCGAGGAAGCAGCATACAGATTCTCGCTGAAGAAACCCGGCTGCGCTTTTTCCTCGGGCTCATTGGCGAAATTCTGCAAATAGCTTTCGCGGGCCGCGGCTTGGGATGCAATGATCATTCCCTTGATACCGCGGCGGCGGAGCGCCTTAACGATGTCTGCGCTAAAATCGGTTGCCGCGCCGACGACAATAACACCGGGCCCGGGCTCCTGCGCGGCAGCGTCCAGCGCCTCATCCGTCGATCCGATCTGACCGGCTGCGACGTCCAGTCCGAACACACGCAGCTGCTCCGCCGGATAGGCCGTCGCAAATCCATGCTCAAAACTCTTGCCGTAGGAATCGCGCGTGTGAACGAGACGGACTTTTGGCTCCCTCATCACGGCGCGCAGATGCTCCGCGATCGAGCGCGCCTGCACGGAGACCGGCGACAGCGCACGAAAATAATATTCACTGTTGTTTGTCAGATCGTCGGCAGCCGAGCTTCCCGTGAGTGCCGGTATCCGCGCATCCTTGTATATCGGCGCCGCCGCGAGCGACGCGGAGCTGAGATAATGTCCGAGCACAGCGACGCACGGGCTGTCGGCAATCGCCTGCGCATTCGCGCGCGCCACGGCTGGATTGCTTGCGTCGTCGAACAGAACGAGCTCAATCAGCCGTCCGTTGACACCCCCTTTGGCGTTCACCTCGTCGATTGCAAGCTGCGTCGCGACCAGGCTTTCCGCCCCGATCGGGGCGGACGGGCCAGAGAGCGAATTGGCGAACGCGATGCGAATAGGCTCTGGGCGCGTCCAGAGGACGGCGGCCCAGGCGACAGCAAGCACCAGGACCACGCCTGCAACAACGGCAAGCCACACTATCGGCCGCTGCTTCATCGTCGATCCTCGCATCGATCGGCATAAGCCGAGATTCGTCAGATCGAAGTCTCAATCAGGCCGAGATTGCCGCCGCTGACAGCGTTTTTCAAGCCCGCCCCATCGCCACCGGCAGAATCAAGACCACTCAAGGCGGATGAAGGACAGATGCTCGGCAAGAGCTTCCGCCAATCCGGCACCCACGAGGGTCACGGGCACCACTTCAGTCGACCATTCGGCCTTTAGCTCAGCGAGCACTTCTCTCAATTGAGGTGCAAGATCAGCAATTCTTTCAAGATAGCTCTCATCTCCAAGCATGCGACCAAAATGTCGGACACGGATCATGTCGGCAATGGGTCACAAGGCGTTATCCCTCAGGCCGGGTCGCGTGTCCGCTTCGCTCCTGAAAGCGGGCGTCGCAGATTTATGAGCCCTAGTGCGCAATTGCGCACCAGGCAGGGACGACACCGAATTTGTGGACCGCCCGCCCTCTCGCCCCCATCACGCGGAATAAAAATCTTCCAAATTTTCTTCTTCGCGCAGTGAATTACTTCTCTTTTTACCTCCCGACGTAGTAGAATCTATAAATCACGCCACGCCGGGGTCTTGCCATGATCTTCCGCCAGCTCTTCGACAGCGTTTCGGGCACCTACAGCTACGTCCTTGCCAGCCGCCCCGGCGGCGAGGCGCTGATCCTCGATCCCGTGCTGGAGAAGGTCGATCGCTACTGCCAATTGCTGCGCGAGCTCGACCTCAAGCTGGTCAAGGCGGTCGACACCCATTTGCATGCCGACCACGTCACCGGCCTCGGCGAGCTGCGCGACCGCACCCATTGCATGACCGTGATGGGCGACCAGACCAAGGCCGACGTGGTCGCGATGCGGGTCGCCGACGGCGACAAGGTGACGATCGAGGGCCTGTCGCTCGACGTGATGTACACGCCCGGCCATACCGACGATTCCTACTCCTACCTGATGGGCGATCGCGTCTTCACCGGCGACACGTTGCTGATCCGCGGCACCGGCCGCACCGATTTCCAGAACGGCTCCTCGCGCGCACAGTACGATTCGATCTTCAACCGGCTGCTCAAGCTGCCGGATGAGACGATGGTGTTTCCGGCGCATGACTACAAAGGCGACACCGTCTCCACCATCGGCGAGGAGAAGCGCTACAACCCGCGGCTCCAGGTGCGCTCGGTCGACGAATATATCGAGCTGATGGCCAACCTGAAGCTGCCCAATCCGAAGATGATGGACGTGGCGGTGCCCGCCAACATGCATGTCGGCCTGCATCAGGAGGAACTGGAGAAGGAAGGCCGTGCGCTCAGCGCGGTCGAGGCGATCCGCATTCTCGGCCGGCCCGACATGCTGCTGGTCGATCTGCGCGAGACCAACGAGCGGATGAAGCACGGCATGCTCGAAGGCGCGCTGCATACGCCCTATCCGTCCGTCGAGGAGAGCCTCAAGCCCGGCGGCATGCTGCGCGAGGTCGCCGCCGCCACCGGCCGCCGCATCGTGTTCTTCTGCGCCTTTGGCGAGCGCTCGGCGATGGCGGTGGCCGCCGCCAAGGCGGCCGGCCTTTCCAACACCGCCCATATCGCCGGCGGCGTGGATGCCTGGAAGAAGGCGGGCGGGCCGCTCGTGCACTGACGGCCCTGCTTGCGATAGGTCAGAAACTACACATATGTTCCGGATAGGATCGGATGCAGCATCACCATCCGGGAACAGCCATGGCCAAGATCGGCAAGCCAATCGAGCCGCCCAAAATCGCTGACAAGAAGCGGGCGGAAGACAAGGCGAAGATACCGCCGCCCCCTCTCGATGACGATGACTACGAGGACGGCGACATCGCCACGCCCAAACGCGACCGCTACGGTCCGGATGACGAGTCGTTGTGAGGGCGTGAAGTTCACCTCACGAACGGTGCGTTCCCTCCCCCCTTGTGGCGGAGGGTTAGGGAGAGGGGTGCCACACGGCACACTCTTTCGAGAGCGCGGCGATTAACTCTGCATCGAC
>NZ_PTFE01000164.1:0-10274 GCF_002936975.1 Bradyrhizobium sp. AC87j1 | reverse complement strand
CGTTAGAGCGGGTCTCGAGCAGATTTAATCGTTTGGGATTCCCAAATCAGGCTGGTTCTGATTCAAGCTGTCTGCCAGCGAAGGAGGCCGGTGGGCATGGCGATATCCATTTCGGTCGATTTTCGTAAGCGCGTAGTCGCCGCTGTTGAAGGCGGTATGTCGCGTCGAGCGGCTGCGGCGCACTTTTGAGGGGGCGCGTCGAGCGCGATCCGCTGGGTGGCGCAGGCGCGAAGGACAGGCAAGGTAACGGCGAAGCCGCAGGGCGCGGATCGGCGTTCGCTAGCGATGATAGCACACTGGAGGAACTGAAGGCGGTGCTCGCCACCGATGGACATGTCTTCAGCGTCTCCGCCTTGTCGCGCTTCTTCCAGCGCCGGAAGATCACGCTCAAAAAACGACCGCGCACGCTGCCGAGCAAGAACGGCCGGACGTCGTGAAGAAGCGGTAGGAATGGGCCGGCGGCCAGCTCGCCTTCGACCCGACAGGCTCATCTTCATCGACGAGACACCGGGTCGACCAATATGGTGCGTACCCGCGGGCGCACGCCTCGTGGCGAGCGGCTACTCGCTTCCATCTCGCACGGCCGTTGGAAGACGACGACCTTTGTCGCCGGGCTGCGCCTGTCGGGATTGGTCGCGCCGATGGTTCTCGATGGGCCGATCAACGGAGCTGCGTCCCAGGCCGCTATTGATCACGCTCTCGTTCCGGAATTGCAGCAGGGCGATATTGTCGTCATGGACAATCTGGGCAGCCACAAAGGCGCCAGCCTCCGCGCGGCGATCGAGGCTGCCGGTGCAAAGTTCCTCTATCTTCCGCCCTACAGTCCCGACTTCAATCCAATCGAGAACGCCTTCTCAAAGCTGAAAGTGCTGCTGCGCACGGCCGCCGAGCGGACCGTCGAAGGCCTGTGGGCTGCCATCGGATGTTGCCTCGACCGCTCTACGCCGCGCGAATGTGCCAACTATTTCGGAGCCGCCGGATACAAGCCAACTTGATCTGGAACCGCTCTAGAAGCTTACGCGACGAGTTGGCCGCACGCCGCATCAAGGCTGCCATCCGGCCGAATCCGCGCCGCAAGCATCCGCAGCACTGCGATAGGGCCTACAGAGACCGCAATGTCATCGAGCGATGATCCGCCGTCTCGCAGACGTCCGACAGATCGCAACCTGATACGACAGGCCCGCTTCCTGTTCGCAATCTTCTTGGCAGCAGGAGGTGCAAAACGGGTGCTACTGCTATTAGCTCGGATAGCCCCCTGTGCCTGGTCCGACGCGGTCACCATCAGCCGGCTGGCCCACTCAGGGTTAGCGGCATTGATTGTTGGCCCTAGCCACGCGGTCTGCGATTCGCCAGCATTGTCTTTAATGTAACGCCTCGGATCGTGATCCTGTTGCTGGACGAGAAGCCCTGCAGTCGCCCGGGGACGGCTCGGTACGCATCACTCAATCGCGATCCTCGCCAGCGACCGTGACCTTGCCCCCATATGTGGAACGGCCCGCGAGGCAAGAGCTTTTTCAGTCGATTTCATACATTGGAACGGTGCGGTCATATGTGCGGCCTTTGCGCGCGGCACAATATGGCCGCTGGCCTCGATGAGATCCGCGGAACGAGGAGCCAAATCAAGTTTACGCGCTTGAGCGCATTGGGGGCAGTAGCTTCACTCGTTTCGGGATTTCGTCCCAAGGGTTCATCGCCTGTTGTTGCACCTTGCCCTCTGCCGGCCTGCGCCGGTCAGATCGTTTTGGTGGTCACTGCGTCACCGCGGTAAGCGCCAATGGGTCGGGACGCCGATAAATTCCGCCCTTGTTCAGGAGCGCCCAGATGATCCGCGCCGTCTTATTGGCCTGCGCGACGGCGGCAACCTTGAAGGGCCGTCTGGCGAGAAGGGCCTTCAGCCACGGCCGCGCCCGAGCGTCGTTTCGGACGACCCGCAAGACGGCCGTTGCCCCGACAACGAGGAGAGAACGGAGTTCCGGATTTCCCATCTTCGATATTCGTCCCAGCCGCTCTTTGCCTCCGCTTGAATGAGACCGCGGCGTCAATCCCAGCCAGGCGGCAAAGTGGCGAGCCGACTTGAACCCGCCGGGATCCGGCACAAGCGCCTTGATGGTCGCCGCCGTAATGGCGCCGACGCCAGGGATTGTGGTCAACCGACGCATATCCTCGTCGCGCTTGGCCTCCACGACGATTGCGCGCTCGAGCCTCTCGATCTGGTTGGCTGAAGCTTCAATCTCGTCGGCAATAGCCATCAGCGCGAAGCGCGCTGCTGCGGGCAGGCGAGCATCTGTCTCATCCCGTATGATTGCGACCAGCGCCTCAACCTTTGCCAGGCCGGCGGTGGCGATGATCCCCAATCTGCCAGATGCGCGCGCAACGCGTTGACCGCCTGCGTTCGCTGCCGCACTAGGGTGTGGACTCAATTGATCGGAGCCAAATTCGCACGGAAGCGAGTTGAACGAAAGCGAAGAACGTGGCGCCGAGCTTGTCGTAGCGGGTGGCGATGCGTCAAAACTGCTTCAGTTTGTTGAAGAAGCGCTCAACGTGGTTGCGCTCGCGATAGATGGCCTTCTTCCACCGGAACCTCTTCTTTCGGTTGGATTTGTTGGGAATGTTGGGGATCGCACCTTGATTACGGATGTGGGCACGAACACGATCGGCATCGTAGCCTTTGTCGGCGATGACGACGGCGCGCGCATCGAGTCCGTCGAGCAGGGCCTCGGCGCACGTCACGTCGTGGGCCTCGCCGGGGGTGATCATGAGGCGGACCGGGCGGCCTTTCGCGTCGACGCGCGCGTGGATTTTGGTGGTGAGGCCGCCTCGGCTTCGGCCCACACAGCGATCTCCACTCTTTTTTTCACCCCGGAAGCATGCTGATGGACCCGCACGACCGAACTGTCGATCATCTGCACCTTGCCATCGTGTGCCTTGACGACCGCATCCATCAGCCGGTCCCAGATGCCGGCTTTGCGCCAGCGGTTGAAGCGATTGTAAGCGGTCGTATAAGGCCCGTATCGCTCGGGCAGATCGCGCCACGGTGCTCCCGCGCGCAGGACCCAGAAGATGCCGTTGAGAACGCGGCGGTTGTTGCCTGGCTTGCGACCTCGACGGTCCTTCGGGAGAAGGGGTTCGATAACACTCCACTCGAAATCCGTCAGGTCGTAGCGCATGATCCCAGCCCCGATGTTCGGTAGCTTGAATCATGGTCCGCCCTGATCCGCTAGACGAATTTGAGTACACGACCTAGTGTGTTCGCTGCCTTCTTGCGACCGGCTGTTGGCGCTCGATGCGATCCTGCGTGCTGAGGGCAGCCTCGCATGGACAAGTCGGCTCCTAGGCTGCTTTGACGTCAATCTTCTTGGGCGGCTTCTGAGCTTCAGTGTTTTTCGGCAACGTCACCCGAAGGGCGCCGTTCTTAACAGAGGCCTCAATTTTACTGGCCTCCACACATTCCGGTAAGCCGAAGTAGCGCGTAAAGGAGCCGTAACTGCGCTCGGAGACGTAGTAGTCCTTGTGCTTCTCTTCCTTGTGTTCGTTTTTCTCACCTTTAATGGTCAGTCCGCCATTGACGACTTGAACCTCTATGTCCTTTTCATCGAGTCCAGGCAGCTCGGCTGTAATCTCGTAAGCCTTGTCGCTTTCACTAAGATCCACTGCCGGGCTTGCGGCCACCTTGGCAGCGGACCTTTCAAGACTAGCGTGCGGACGGGACGAGCGGCGCCAGAACTCGCCGCCAAAGAAGTCTTCGAACAAGCGATCCACATCGTGGCGCAATGCCTCGAGTGGGCGCCATGCTTCAGGAAGGAACGCGGGTTCACTAGCCTCCCTAGTGACGGATAGTCTAGTTTCATTCGCCATGATCTTTCTCCATGTTTGAGATCATTCTGAGAGACGCAATCCTGTGCTGCGCTAAGCGACCGAGTCGTTACAGACCGCAAAAGCAACGGATGTGCCAACTCGCCTGCTGATTGAGCTGCTCATATTGTGGGACCATGTTTCAGCCGATGGCCACGCAGCCTCGATGTCGGCATGCGGTTGTGCCGTGAAGAGCGGAGCGCGGTTGAACCGGTCCAAAGTCGGTAGCGCGGTCCGCGGGATAAGGTTTTCTCGAAGCCGGTGCGCTCCGATCGACGCTGCATCGTCCCACACTGCCAACTCTATTCTCGCTTTGTCTCGGCTACACGGCTCGCGAGGTCCTGCAAGGGGGATCAGGGAATGTAAAGACGTTGGCTGTCTAACAAAGATCACCCGCAGCGTCCGATCTCTGACAGCCTTGGTTTCTATCGGACAAAGATGTGCAGCAGAACAAAACGAGCTTCGCCGTCTTTGTCTCTCCATTACGCTCGATGCTTGGCATCGGCTTTGCATAGAGAGACTGGGAACCTGGTGGAAAGTCACCCTGCTCGCACAACGTATTCTTGAGGTTACGCTTTCTTGGTCACACTTTGACCTCGCTTGCGAGCAGTTCGCCAGATGAAAGACGCCATCGATAGGCAATCCGGCACCACAGCGTGAATTAGCATTACGGGAAGCATCTACTCTAGAACAGAGGAGGTCAGGCCATGTCTGACTCGTTCCAGCGCTCCAACCTGGCCCAATCAATGAAAGCGCAACGTGCAGAACTTGAGCACGCGCTCACCCACGGCCCATTCAGAGCCCATGCCGATCGCATGATAGAGGTAGGTGCCAGGACCATCAACGTTCTGCAAATCGGGTGGACACTGCGGGTTAAGCGCAGCTGCGAAACGGTCTTTATGCGCCTGCCCGAGCTCTTAGCAAGCGGCAAACGTCTGGCCAACGATCTGCGTAACTTGCGTGACGATGGACAGCTTGGCGTTTCCTGGCGCGAATACATCCGCGACGCCGGCGAGCGCGCCATATTGCTAATCGATCTTCTCCGAGAAAGCGGCGACCTCTTCCTTGAACATGAGGCCGCAGGCTGTCAGCCGGTTCTTTTCTACGAGTACGAGAAGATCATGGACGGAAGGGATCTTCCCGTAAAGTCCAACTTCGTATTGCTGCGCATCATCCCGCTGCAAGATGTTACCATCGACTACTCCCGTCGTCGGCCCTTTGTTATCATCCCTCCCCGTGCGGGACACGCTGCGGGTGTCGGAGCCCATGAGCACGATAGTCAGCTCGGCGTCGCATTGCGTGAAGGTCATCCGGTTTATCTGGTGAGCTTCCGTCGCGAGCCGGAGGAGGATCAGCAACTCTCTGATGTAGCCTATGCGGAGGCGGCGTTTGTTCGAGAGGTGATCCGCCGGCATCCGCGCGCCCCTCTCCCGGCCATTATTGGCAACTGCCAAGCAGGCTGGGCGACCCTCGTTCTTGCCGCAACAAACCCTGACTTGACAGGGCCCATCGTCATCAATGGATCACCCGTTACGGCTGTGTCGGGAAACATCGGCGACAATACTTTCCGCTACATTGCCGGCATATTCGGCGGAGTCTGGATCCCGATGTTTCTGTCTGACCTTGGCAACGGCGTGTTTGATGGGGCCAATCTCATACACAATTTCGAGATGCTCAATCCCGAGCGCCGGCTGTTCCTAAAGTACGCCGAGCTTTTCCGCGACGTGGATACGGTGCGCGAAAGCTTCCTTGCCACGGAGAAGTGGTGGAGCAGTTTCTGCCTGCTGCACGAAAACGAGATCTGCTGGATTCTAGAAAACTTGTTCATCGGCAACCGGCTCGGCAAAAACATGGCCTATCTGGGATCGGAGCGTCAGCACGTCGATCTCAAGCAGATCCGGGCACCGATCATCGTGTTTGCCAGCCATGGGGACAAAGTGACGCCGCCCCAGCAGGCTCTGAATTGGATCACAGATATTTACGAGAACGAGGAGGAGATCCGCCTTCGCGGTCAACACATTATTTATATGGTGCATGACGACATCGGGCACCTCGGCATCTTCGTCTCTTCAAAAGTTGTCAATAGGGAGTTCAGGCAAGTTGCAACCACTCTTGAGGCAATCGAAGCGTTGATGCCCGGGCTCTACGAAATGTGCGTCAAGGATGTTCAGGAACATGATGGACGAAAGAGCTTCAGCGTTGAACTAGTCGAGCGCCACTTCAAGGACATCCGTGCATTGAACGACAACTATCGCGATGAGTTTCCTTTCGGCGCGGTCGACCGTGCGTCTGAACTTCAGGCACAGATCTATCACACTATCGCGCGCCCCCTCGTCAGAGCTGCCGTCACAACCTTCACGGCCGAAGCTAGCCGAAGTGTTCACCCGGAACGCCTGTCGCGATCGCTAATCTCTTCGCGAAATCTGGTGCTGGCTGGCTTCAAGTCCATAAGCGAGCAGGTTCGTCAGTCTCGAGCAAAGGCCAGAGTGGATAATCCATTCCTGCTTGCGGAAGCCCTGTATGTGCAGCATATCGCGCAAGCGATGATCTTCTGGCGCGAGCTGCGCGACATGATGTATGAGTTGATGTTCCACGGCATGTGGAACACTCCTTTGCAGCACTATTTTGGTGGTCGCTACGAAGTGCATGCGAGACAAAAGACGCTCGAGGAATTGCGGGTGCGCCCGGACGTTCAGTTTGCGCTTAAGATGATCGCGACTGGCGGCTTCATCGAGGCCGTCATTCGCATGATGGCGCTACTTGTGAGCGATCGCGGCGGTATCCGCCGCGATCGTCTCGATCGCTGGTCACGCGTCTTGACGCGAGACCAGCCGTTCCGCTCGGTCGCTTCTGACCGTCTGACTACAATCACGCGCCAGCAGACCATCATCGCCACCTTGGAACGGGAGCAAGCAATCGAGACCCTGCCATTGCTGCTGGATGACGCCGAGGAGCGGCGTCGCGCCTACTTTGGTCGCACGCTATATACCCGGTCCCATTGCGGAAATGTCGCCGAGCACGATCGACCTCTTAAGGCGGTTTGCTCAGGTGCTTGAGCAGCCGCCAATCGCAAGCGATGTTACCGAAAATCCGTTGGGCGGAAATGACGGCTGAGGAAAGGGCGATGATTGGCGTGAGACGATGAGGCGCTGTCGGCTTCAGGTGTGCCAGGCATGGCAACTGTGAGCAATGTCTATGTGCCTCGTAGTTGGCAAATGATTTGAAGCCAGTTCATCCTGCACATTGTACTCTGACGCCCGTCACGGGATCGGCCAAACATGTTCGACGCCAGCCATATTGTGTGTGCCGTATCCTGAGCGCTGATCGTAACGGCGGCCCCGAAAGTTCAAGAAGTGGATTGAGGAAAGAAGGGAGCGGATACCGATGAGCCCCCCTTGCAAAGAACCAGCCGCCGCTGGCGTCGACCAATCGAGTGGCGTCGCTCCGATATAAGTTGTTGGGCACTGTTTTACCGCCGGGCTCCGCAAGAATGGAGGTCTTCGTCTTGGACCACGATACCATCCGCGCCGAGCTGATGTACCTGGAATCCCTTGGCTCCCGAATCTCCGGCTCAAAGACCCACGACCAACTTGTCGAGCATGTCAAACAGCAGTGGGCGGAGTTCGGTATGCGGGTTCACGAGGACGTCTTGCATTTCGATCGCTGGAGCATGCCTGCCGAAAACCCGAACCGTCTGCGCCTTAAGATCGACGGGCGCGACGTAGAGATCTCTTCGGTCTTTCCCTACTCCGGGACCACCGGCCCGCTTGGGACCGAGAAGCGGTTGTACAGATTGCGTGGTCCAATACCGCGATGGACCAAAGCACGCGGAGGAATTGCGGTCATCGAGGTCCGCAATCGTGAGTTCCCGTTTGGTGCGGTGGTCAAGACTTGGGATCGGGCGCATGCATGGGGCAAGACCACTATGCCGCTACTGCCTACGACAATCGCCGGCCTTGGTCTGACACGTGCCCGACGAGCTGGCGTTGAGGCCGTGATCTTCGCCTGGCGTGGCATTAGCCCTTCTAACGCCAAAGGGCAGTATTTACCGTTCACGTTGCCCTACCAGGACATTCCAGGCGTCTTCGTGGCTGGAGACGAGGCCGACTTTGTGCTGAGCGCCGCCTCGAGGCGTAGGCCGGCGACGCTCGTCCTGGACGCCGTGATCGAGCGAGGCAGCACCATGCGAACAATATGGGCAGCCGTGGAAGGTAACAGCGCCCCGTACGAAACTATCCTCGTGGTAAGCCACAGCGACGGTACAAATATTCTCGAGGAGAACGGCCACATCGGTTTGGTCGAACTCGCGCGCCAAGTAGTCGCTCAACCATTGGCACGCACTGCCGTCTTCCTGTTAACCGCTGGACACCTCCGAATCCCGGCGGTCACCGATCATGGCCAAGCCACTTCGCGCTGGTTGCGGGATCACCCGCAGTGGTGGGCCGGTGGCCCGGGAAATCGCCACGCAGTGGCAGGTCTGGTGATCGAGCACCTCGGCGCTCGGGAATACCGTGATGATCCCATCAAAAACACCTACGGTCCGACAGGGAACCCCGAACCCGAACTGCTATACGCCTCCAACCCGCAGCTGACGGCGCTCATTGAATCAGAATGGCGTACAACCGGGCAAGCACCGCGAGTGTCGGCCCCAAACCCGCTCATTCAGTTCGGCGAAGGCCAATCGCTCTATCTAAAAGGCATCCCAAACATCGCGCTGGTAACCGTGCCGCAGTACCTATTAAGTACGGAACCGGGCGACTATGTTGACATCGCTCTTCTGGAGAGACAAATAACCAGCTTCGCGAGACTGCTGCAACGTGTCGACGCTATGTCCAGCAAGGAAATCGGCACCGTCAAGGTTGTCACACCACTGGCGAAGGCGGCTGCAGCGCTGCGCGCGATTGGTATTCTGGCTTGCAGCTCATCGCTCTGGCGGTAAACCGCTTGCAAAACGTCGCTCTGACCCATATGAGGACCAGAGCATGTAGCGCGGGCCTTTAGCGTAGCCTAATCCACATTCTGATGTCCCTTCATGATCTTCAGTCGTGACAATTTCGACTAATTAACTTTGACCCTCTGCGTCCCAACAGCGCCCTTTTCATGTCTATCTGCGATCAGAGCGCGGGTTGGCCCCGAAGTCCATGGTCCGCCATTTCCCAGTCATCCGCAGGTTCCTGCACGAGGTAGCGCCGGCGCCCTGTGCAAGATCAGCCAAGAGGACGTGATCGACTACGTTGAGCGCCACGCCCGGGATTGGAGCCCGGGAACAGGCAAGGCGATGTGCTGGTCGTTGCCTGCCTTTTTCCGTTACCTCCACCATGGAGGGCTGAATTCGCGCTCGTTGGCGGATTGTGTTCCATCAGATGCGCCGATGGAGGCTCGCAACTCTACCGACCTATCTGCCTACCGCTCAGGTGCGGAAGGCTCTTGACGGTTGCGACCGAAAGACGGTGATGGGACGGCGCGATTGCGCCATTCTGTTGCCGTTGGCCAAGCTCCGGCCTGTGGGCCGACGAGGTTGCGACGCTCACCCTCAACGATATCGACTGGCGCGTCAGCGAGATACTCATTCGCGCCGAGGGCCGACAGCGTGCACGAACGCCGATACTGCCAGACATTGGCGCGGCTATCATTGCATATCTGCGCAATGGCCGCCCAAAGTCCTCGTGCCCACGCCTGTTCATCCGCACACTCGCGCCACACGTCGGCTTTGTTTTTGGATGCGCGATACGCCAGGGCCACCCTCGATCGCGTTAAAATCGAGGGGGCGCCCAACGCTGCGTAAGCGGCAAAGAGACCCCATCTGGCAGAGTGGCGGAGAGATCGGCTATCGGCTGCGGAGTCTGTGAGCCGATGTGAGCTTCTATGTCTGCGCCTAGTTCTGAAACTAGAACCTTCCATATGATCGAAGCGGTCGCCGAGCGTCTTGAGGGAGCGCCGCGGCAGCTTCGGCGACGCTGGTCGGACGAGTTCAAGGCGCAAGTTGCGGCAGAGGCGCTGGAGCCCGGCGCGAGCGTATCGGCGATCGCCCGCCGGATCGGCATTCACCCTTCGCAACTGTTCGCCTGGCGCCGCGATGCGCGGGCCGAGCGGCATTATTGCTCGCGGCACTCGAGTGATGCGGGCGCAGTGGCGTCTATGACGGGTGCAGTGATCGAGATTGCCATTGGCGAGGTGGTCGTGCGCGCCGGCCGGCAGGTCGAGGAGGCACATTTGCAGCGGGTGATCCGGGCGGTCCGATCGGCATGATCCCCTCTGGTGTGAAGGTGTTCCTGGCCAGCCATCCGGTCGACTTCCGCAATTATGCGGAGCCCACGATTATGCGGAGTGTGCGGCCGTTCAATCCGAGACCCACTTCGTTATCAACAGTTTAGTTCCTGCTGCCCTCTTTCTCACTCCGCATAATCTGAGGCCTCCCTTCC
>NZ_PTFE01000163.1:0-10435 GCF_002936975.1 Bradyrhizobium sp. AC87j1 | reverse complement strand
TCGGCGATATTGTTCGTTTCACTGCCGGCGTCATCCTCATCGGCGGCCTGCTCGGCTTCATTGAAGAGACGATCGACGTGCTTTTCGCTGCGTGGCGCAAAACGATGCAGGCGTGCCAGCGCCAGTTTTTCCTCGAGTTTGACGACGCGGTCGGCGAGTTGATGGTTCTCCGCCTGCAGCGCAGCAATGCGCGCCAACAGCACTTCAACACTCGGATCGCCGGTTCGATTCATCGGATTCTTGAATCTGAACCGTACCGACGCGTCAACCGCTCAACTCTAGAGCTCAGCCGGCAACCTGATATTGCCGCACCGGATGGCGGACCATCGCATCGATATCGATGCCGTCAAGGATCCAGTGCAATTGCTCGGTCGTCAGCGTGACGACCGCCTCCTGGCGGCGCGGCCATCGGAACTTGTCCTCGGTCAGCCGCTTCAGGACCAGCACAAAGCCGGACCGGTCGAAGAACAGCAACTTCATCCGGTCGCAACGGCGATTGCAGAACGCAAAAACCGCCGGAGTGAATGGATCGAGCGCCATCGTCTCCTGGACCAGGACCGCAAGGCTGTTGATGCCAGCCCGGAAGTCGATCGGCTCACGGTGCAGATTGACTTGCAGGTCACCGCCCAGTCTGAACATGGCTCAGTGCTCCGATGATCGCCGTCAACGCATCTACATCGCCGCATTCCAGCGCGAGCTTCACGCCGTTCGGCAGGGACGCGCTCACTTTGGCCGGAGAGCAAAAAGCTGCGGTCCTTTTGGATTCCGAATCACGCACTTCATCGCAAGTCGCCGGCAAATCCACCGTCGCCACGCTGCTCTGCCGCGACAGGGAACGATCGGCAGTCCTCTCAAGCTGAACCGGGATGAACGCCGGTGGTGAAGACGGCGGCAGCGACCTGGTCGCCGTCCACTTCTTGATCCACTTCCGAAGAAGGTTCGCATTGACCCCATGTTCGAGCGCAAGCCTCGATACCGAAACCCCAGGTTCAAGGCAGGCCGCGACAAGACGGTCCTTCGATGTGGGGTCGTATCGCCGGCGCCCATTCCGGCCAACAAGCCTGACCCGCAGTTTCTGATCATCGTCTGCCATCACAAGGTGTCCACCTAATTTGGTGGACACCTCATGCATCACAGCACTCAACCGCAAAAGGTGCGGCGAAATTCGCGCTTACTCCTTAGCGGCGGCGTTGCTGTCCTCGCAGCATAGCCTTGCAACGACTGCGTCACCAAGTTCGTCAGAGCCGGGCTTCGCGCCGGCAACTTCAGTCACGCGGGTGTGCCGATAGCACCGTGCGACAGGCCACTCCCGAACATATCCAATGCGGTTGCCTCGGTGGATTGTGTCGGTATCCGCGCTCCTGACGTTGCCGTCTGCACACGCTTCTCGCAGAGCGCGATATCGGCAAATTGGGGGGCGGTCTCAGACTCAGGCAGCAGACTGGCCCACCGGCTTCGCAGTCCGTTTCACGAGGGATATGCACCTGTCTCGTCAGCCATAGGCACGAAATATGACCCCAGAACGAGCATCTATTGGTCCTGGCCGCTTTGAATTTCTATCATCAAGCACCAGACCGTTACATTCGCCACTTCGACCGCCAACGAACTTCCTCCAATCAAGCCAAACAATGCCTCCCATGGAATACGCGGACCAATCCCTTCGCCTTCCGATGGAATGGTGGTTAAGCCCTGCGCGGCGCCTGCTCTTCTGGGGGTCGCACTTGCGGCCTGCGAGAGCGTCGTTTGCATACCTCCTTATGGATCGGAAGCCTCAAATGGCCTGAGTGGAAGGGAGTGCCTTGCGCTGCCCTTTGTCTCCTGGGGTACAAGGTCTTGAGTGGTGACTGGAGGGATGAGTTGCGGCGCTGCAATGCGCGAAATGAGCTGTCTGCATGACATTTCAGCGTGCCTGTCGCTGCGGCGCGTTTGATGTCTGAAGCTGCGATGGAGTTGCCTTGATGAAGGTCCGTGACGGCGCTTGGATTTCGGCAATCGCGCCACGTGACCGCTCGCCCCCGCACGCGTTCGCGGCCTGGAAGCCTGTGTCTGGTGCGGATTACGAGCTCTTTCGGCGACGGCTCGAAGAGGCCCCTCTGGATGGCTGCGAGTCGCCCGCGGATGGTTCCGGCTGCACCAAGCTCGGCAACGATCAGCATGATCCGGTGGCGATGGGGAGCGTTGCGCCCTCCTGCGTGGCCACCGTCGCGCTCGAACCCGTCAAGCTGGATTATGCCCGGGGTTCGGGAGTGGACGGAAAGCTCTCACGTTCCGCGGAGCTCGTTGAGCTGGCGGAGGCGATCGTTGAGCGCGTTTTGATATGTCCGGACCGCACGGGCGACGCGACGGCGTACATCACGTTGAATCATGTCGTGTTTGGGAGCGCATGTGTGTCCGTCAGCTGCCGCGACGATACGCTATCTCTCACCATCGTCTCCGACCACCTTAGGTCCATCTTGCAATTGCGAGGCCAGGCGTTTGCGCGCCACTTGTCTGATCGGCTCGGCATGCGCGTCATGATTGCAGTCGGTGGCCGATGTGCACTTTCACGAGCAGAGGGCTATCATTGGCACTCTTCCGGTTCGGAGGCGACATTCCGCTACAGCGCTGAGAAGAGCTCATGATCGATCTTCCCCGCTATAACGGACCCGATGCTGTCGCAATATCGCGAATTGCGAGTCGTCTTCCGTTTGCTTTCAGTCTCGCCGGCATCGAGGTGCAGGCGGTCATGTCCGATTTAGCGCATCGACGCATCCCGGTGCCAAGTCACACTGTGGTAATGAGTGTGTACGGCCACAAAATCCGCCTCGCATTGGGGGCAATGCTCCTTCCGCAGCTGGCCGTAGAACGATGGCCGGAGATCACCACATTGCCTCCGGGCCACGGCCTGGGTGAGATATTGTTTGATATCGTTCTCCAGGATCTGGCGATCGAGGTGGAGCGATGGTGCGGTCAGCGGCCGACCTGGTCCTGCTCCGACGTCGCGGCCACGCGTCCCTACGCGTTCAAGATCGTTCGGCTGGAGCGTCCCAACGACCTGGTCGGTTTGGTGGAACTCGATGGTGAGGGGCTGCAGTGGGTCGCCGACTGTTGCTCCGACCTGCCGGTCGTAGCCGCAGCGCTCGAAGAGCTTCCGCTTCTTCTGGATGTGCGCATTGCTCCCATCTACCTTGCCATGGCGGAATTACAGCGACTTGCGCAAGGTGACGTCATCTTGCTCGACAATCAATCGGTGGGCAATGATGGCGCGATGACCGTTGTTGCACACCTCTCTAACAGTCCCTGGTTTCGTGCCTCGATCCGGGATTGCCGCCTCTCTATCCAATCAGTAGTGGATCGTTTGATGGACAAGCCCGAGTTTCTCCCGCCTGAAAGCCTCGACAGCCTTAATCTGACCGTCGATGTGGATGTCGGACGTTTGACCATGCCGCTCGGACAGCTTCGTGAACTCGCTGTGGGCCAGGTCATCGATCTCGGCTTTGATGCAACCGCTAACGTTTCTCTGCGCGTCAATGGCCAAGTCCTCGCGACGGGTGAGCTGGTGCGCATTGCTGAGCGGACTGGGGTGCGGCTGCTGGATCTGCGCTTGCCGCGGGCTGAGCAATGAATAAGTTGCCCGACCCCGCTACGCTTATTGTCCTGATGGGAGCCATCGCGGTCCTGCCCTTCGTTGCGATTACGGTAACGTCCTACGTCAAGCTTGTCGTCGTCTTTGGGCTGCTGCGCAACGCACTCGGCGTTCAGAATATTCCACCGAACATGGCCTTGAACGCAATCGCTATCTTACTTTCGGCCTACATCATGCAGCCAGTGGCAAAGAGCGCATATCAGGCTCTGCGTGACAGGCCAGTCGCGTACCAAACGTTCGGAGAACTGGTCGACACGATAGCCACAGGTGCCGAGCCAGTTCGTGACTTCCTCGTCAAAAACACGTCCATGACAACACGTCATTTCTTCGTCAATGCCACGCACAAGTTGTGGAGCAAGGAAGACTCGGCTGACGTCGTCGACAACGCGTTTTTGATCTTGATCCCGGCCTTCATCACATCCGAACTGGAAGAGGCATTTAAGGTCGGATGCTTGTTGTTCCTGCCTTTCATCGTTATCGATCTCGTTATCTCCAACATTCTTCTGGCGATGGGCATGATGATGGTTTCACCTATGACGATATCTCTGCCATTCAAGCTGTTCTTGTTCGTTGCCGTGAACGGGTGGCAGCGCCTCATCCACGGCCTCGTCTTGTCCTACGCAGGACCGGCGTCTTGAATTCCGCCACGCTCGTCAACGTCGCCATTGAAGCGCTTACACTGTCGGTTGTGCTGTCCTTGCCGGCCGTCCTCGTCGCTACGATAGTGGGACTGATCATCGGTCTCATCCAGGCCATGACCCAGATTCAAGAGCAGACGCTTTCCTTCGCCGTGAAGCTGATAAGCGTAAATCTTGTGCTGGTCGCCACCGCGAGCTGGTTTGAGGAGCTTGGCCGGTACACCACGCGAATTTTCGACAAGATCGGTGCAGTGTAGGCATCGGAGCTCGAGCCGGTCGTCGATTGTCCATCACGTGCGGCATCGGCAGCAAGGACCGCGGCCGCTCTTCATCATCCTGGTTGTCCTTTCATGTTGTCACTTGATCCTGATCATATGCGTACCGCCCTCGTTGTTCTTGTGCTCGCGGTCGCGCGCATATCGGGCATGATGCTGGTCGTCCCAGTCCTCCCGCGCAACCTGGTGACCGGAATGACACGCAACAGCGTGATCATCGCATTGTCCTTCCCTGTAATAGGGCGCGCCTGGACAACAAGGCCCGAGGACCTCGACCTTGCCAGCCTGATGCTGATCCTGGGCCTCGGACTGAAGGAACTTATGCTCGGGCTTGTACTCGGATTGCCAGTTGCTGCCGTCATGTGGGGCGTGGAGGCGTGCGGCACATTCATTGACAATCAAAGGGGTGCAACGATGGCCAGTCTGCTCGATCCGGCAAGCGGCAATCAAACATCGCCGCTTGGGACATTCCTAAGTGAGCTTTACCTCACATGGCTGTTCGTCACGGGAGGCTTCTCCAAGCTCCTGGAGGCACTCTATCGCTCGCATGAAATCTGGCCCGTATGGGCCTTTCGTCCGACAATTGGTCCAGCGTTCGTCGGGGCGGTGCTGAGCCTCGCAGACCTCGTCATGCTGTTGACATTGCTCCTCGCCGGTCCAGCCATCCTCGCCATGTTCCTAAGCGAATTGGGTCTGGCGCTGATTGGTCGGTTCGCGCCACAATTGCAGGTCTTTTATGTCGCTATGCCGGTCAAAAGCGTGGTTGGTTTGCTGCTGCTGATCCTGTCGCTCGCGACTGTGTTGACCCATGCCGGCGATCACGGGCTATCGCCCGTCGCATTTGTTCGCCGTATCGCCATGTGAGTATTCATGCCAGCTGGTAAGAGCGAAAAACCGACACCTCAGAGGCTGCGCGAGCTGCGCAAGAAAGGACAGGTCGCTCAGAGCAGGGAGGTCGTCTCGGCGGTGTTGACCATTGGGTTCTTCGCCTTGTTCGTCGCCTCTTTGCCTCGCCTGGTGGACCGACTTGAGGCCGCGCTCCTGTTACCCATCGTGTATCTGAAAAATGATAACTTTGTCGTTGTCGCGCTGCAACTCTTCGGATCGTACAGCCGTGAGATACAGAGCCTGACAATGCCGTTTCTCGGCGTCGTACTGATCGGCGGTGTGGGCGCCCATATGTTGCAGACCGGAGTGCTTTTCTCGCCCTCAGCAGCGGCGCCATCGCCCATGAAGCTGAACCCAAGTGAGAACATCAGCAGGATATTTTCGTCGCAGAGCCTCTTCGAGCTGAGCCGATCAATCGTGAAGGTGCTGTTGCTCGGTCTCGTTCTTCTATTTGTGGTTCGCACAGCAGTAAGTTCGCTTGTATGGATCCCGACCTGCGGAGTATCCTGCCTGGCTTTGCTGACGGGTAACCTCTTATTCTATGTCGCGATTTGGGCGGGGTCGATCCATCTTGTCGTGGCAATTGTGGATTTTGCGTTCCAGCGGTGGCAGTTCGAGAAGAGGAATATGATGTCGCTGGAGGAAGTGAAGCGAGAATACAAGGAAACGGAAGGCGATCCCCTGATCAAAAGGCGCCGCAAGCAACTTCGTTCGCAATTAATGGCTAAGAATCCTATTGCTCTGGCACGCAATGCGACCGTGTTGATCTCCAATCCCACGCATATTGCGGTGGCAGTTTACTACGATGGGCAACAAATTCCGCTACCCGTGATTGACGCTATCGGTACCGATCTCGTCGCACAGCAAATGATCGCGGCCGCCAGCGCCGCTGGCGTGCCGGTGATGCGAAATGTTCCGCTGGCGCGTGCGCTCCTGGAAGACGGTCTGGTCGATGAATATATCCCGTCACACTTGATTGAACCTATCGCAGAGGTGTTGCGGGCGCTCGGGGATCTTGCAACCGAGACTGGTGGTGGTCGGCTCTGATTTCATGCGGTCAGTTGCGAGCTTCGGAATAGTCACCATGGCGCGAATGAATTAGACGCCTTGGGGCCACCTTCGACACCATGCTCACAGAGCCGAGTAATTTGTCGTGAATTGTTCAGCAACATCCACTACTTATTGCAGATCGACGTGCCCGAGCGCTGCTTGCCCGCATACGTGATCCTGCCTCCAGGAAACCTCGTCGTTTGGCGAGAAGGTCCGGCCAAGTTGCAAGATATGAGTTCGGGTCGCTATTAGGTGCCCCTAGGATGTAGGCAATTTAAGGCCGGGGCAGTAGCGGCGGGTCGAACGAGAGGCGTCCCGGACAATGCCACGCGCTTCACATCCACGATATGTCGCTGTTGCGGCTCTCGCCCTCATCAGCTTTCAGGGAAAGCTCAAATAATCCGTTGGTCGAGATCGACCTAAACGGTAGCGCCCGCTTGCGCCGGGACGAGCGGCCCTATCATTCGTGCCGATGCACCCATAATGACTCAATATTTTGCGCGCCGCGGACTCTCGGGTACCGAGGGCAGGGGCCGTCCAGTACTCCTAGATGCCGAAGTTCGTCTCGGCGTCGTTCAGTCGGGATAACGGGCATCTTGTGCAAGACGCTGTTTGTCCCAGCCCAGGCGTCGAGCCGCCGATCTGGCGGTCGACGTGCTCGAGTGGTTTGCACGTGCTGGCGGCATGGCGCCGTCGGGTGCGGTCGGACCTCGGTTGCATCGGCATGGAGTTGGTGAGGAAACGAACGTGGATCTAGATGAAACGATACAAAGGTCCCGACAAACGATCGAGCAAATGGACCGCCTTCTAAGGAGGGCGGATGCTCAACTTGAGTGGCTGGCTCAACTATCGGACGCCGGGGCTGCCGGCCCGGATTTCGCTCCTGCGAGCAGCCTCGATTGCGACGGGGGCTCTGACGCATCTTATTTATGCGAGCAGGCGGCCCCAGGCGATGTTTTGCCTTCACCCGAAACGACTTTGAATCTTTCATGGTTCGGACAAAGGGTGTGATATGGCGAGCGGGGTCGAGCAAGGCCTATTGAGCGATCCTGAGGCGGCCGATGCGATTGACGGCGCAGCCTCGTCGCCCCTCGCGCTCGACCTCATGGCGGGGCGCGCGACGTTAGGCGATGTCGTTGGCATTACAGACGAAGAGCTTGAGGCGCTATATGCGCTGGGCTACCGCTATTACTGCTGCGGCAAATATGAGCACGCGCTGAGTTTCTTTCGCTTTCTATGCTTGCATCGACACACAGACGCGAGATCCTGGCTCAGCCTGGCTGCTGCCAGTCAGATGCTTGAGGATACAGAGGGGGCGGTGCAGGCTTACAGGTTGGCTGCGCTCCTGAACGGCGAGGACCCGCAGATACCGCTTCGCGCTGCAGAATGCTTGGTCAAACTGGGGCGCCCGGCAGCAGCAATAGTCGCGCTCGGTGATGTCCTGACGCTCAGCGCCGGAAATCCCGAGCTCAACACGTTCGCCTGGCGCGCGCGACGGATGCTCGACCGTCTGAAAACGGAAAGGAACTCAAATGGTGAATAGCTTGAACGCAGCCGGTTGGACCAGTGAAGCGCAGTACGAAGCAGGGATGCAGCTTGTACCCGGTCGCTCCTTGATCGCTCGTTCAGGCGCGCTCCATACGACAGCAGTTGGCAATTTGCCACCAGCAGTCTCCCGCAAAGTCGTCGCATCGGGCTCGATTCCGAACCTGGCGGTGCCACGCGGGCTCGACCCGATCGAACTTGCTAACAATCTGCTGGCAGTGAGGATCAAAATGGCTGACCGGCTAATTGCGGGCGGGATGGCGGATGTTCGACACGAAGGCGAACTGCTAAGGCAGCAGCACGAGACGATCGGCAACAAGATCATCGAAGCCGCCAACGCCATGGCGAAAGCGAAAAAGACCGCACACATAAGGAAGTTTCTCGGGTGGCTCGCGGTCGGGCTCTCGGTCGCGGCCGCCGTGGTCACTGGTGGCACTCTTGCGACGGTTGCCGCAGCAGTGACAGTTGGCGTTGCGGTTCTCAACGAAACCGGTGTCGTCCACAAGATGACCCAGGCGATTGCCAAGCGTCTCATGAAAGACGGCAACATGGATGCCGCCCAGGCGAACAAAGTGGCGATCGGCATCACGATGGGCATCATATTGTCCGTCACAGTTCTGACGGCAGGCGCCGGGCTCATGGGCGGAGCTGCGAATGGAGCCCGCGCAGCCGCTATGTGGAGCCGCCTCGGTGAGGCCGGCGCTTCGGCTCTCCGTGGACTTGCCTCCCTCGCAAAGCAGCCGGGCTCGTTGGCAACCGTCCTCGCAAGGGCCATGAATCAAGCCGCTTCCACGATCGCAGATACAACCTCGAACGCCACCAGGATTGCTCAGATCAGCCAGAGGGTTTCGACTGCCGCTCGCGTTGGCGAGGCAACTGCTTCGTTCGGCGAGGCCGCTGCGGGCATAGCGAATGGGGTTCAGCAGAAGGAGGCCGCGGACACTCAGGCGGACGCGTTGGACATAAGGAAGCGTATTACGTGGATGAAAGAGCTTCAAAACAACGAGATGGACTTCATCAAGCAGCTCGTCCTCGACCAGAAGGCGACCACGCAGAGGATTGCCGAGGCTATCGAGAGCCGCAGTGCTAGCGATGCGTCTCTCATCCGTGCCTTCGCCTAATCACTTCTAACAGCCTTCACTTGCGAGCGTAAGGAACGCATTCATGCTAGGTGCTATCGAGCGCGTAAATGTTGCCGGCGTTGATCCATTGGACACTGCCGCGCATCGTCAGCTTTCGCCGAGTTCGCCCTCTGTCTCCCTGCGCGGCGCCCGCGCACCAGAGGCGACCACTACTCAGTCGCTTGCCCAGAGTGTTAAGGGCGCGCCAAACTCTGCATTGCTTGGAACCTCGGCTCCTGAGCCTGTTACTCAGCAGACGCTTTCAGGTATTGCGCCCAAGCTCGAGGACTTTGCGACGGGAAGCAACATGTCGGCAATTGCGGCGCTCATTGTTCGTCTCAATTCCGAACTTCGCAAAGCGGCCAGAGAGGACATGTGGGCTGCGGTTGGCGCCGATATCGCTGCGCAAGACGCGGCCGCCAAGTCGATTCGAAGCTCAGGGCTCTACCAGTTGTTTGGCTCAATCGTCGCATCGAGTGGCGCTATCGCGGGCGCCGGCATGAACCTCAAGGGTGCTCGCCAGAGTCAGTTGCGGTTCGAAAGCAATGCACCCAAGGCCTCGTCCGGCCTTGAAGCCCGCACTCCTGATGGCATGGACCATTTCGACTTTACGCGCATGGCTCACGCGCAAACCGCAGCCGCACAGGAGACCATGAAATGGGGAGGCATGGCCGCCATGACAACGGAAACGTCCAAGATCGCCGGGGCCGGCATGAACATGGCGTCCACTCAATGTCAGGAAGAGAAAGCGAAGCATGACGCGGATAGCACCAAGGCGAAGGCCCACGCGGAGGACGAAAGGCAATTCATCGATTACTATCAGACGCAGATTCAGGACATGCTGAGCAAGCTTGCGGAGATGCGTAGTGCAGATAGCGAGACGAGGAGCAAACTCGTCAACATGGCATGAGTGCAACCCATCGTTTGAACAAACGATGTTTAGACCGGAAGGAAGGTAGAAAATGATCAATGGAACTGCAAGCGTGCCGTCCTACAGTGCGGACTATGCCGTCACAGATGGGCAGTCGCTATATTCGACCATGATGCTGCTCCTGATGGAGCGACACGGCATCTACGAGACGGAGCTTCGGGCTGATTATGCCAGCATGCAGGCGCGTAACAATCTTTTGAAAGATATGAATAGCGCATTGGCGACCCTGCGGGCCGAAAGGCCAAATGACGATAAGACTGTCAGAGCGTACGGCACCTTTGTCGATTCGCAAGGCAAGACCCGAAGTGTTTATGAGTTCATACAGGCGAATGGCATCGCCATCGAGACCAACAATAACGACG
>NZ_PTFE01000162.1:0-10880 GCF_002936975.1 Bradyrhizobium sp. AC87j1 | reverse complement strand
CCCTTCCCCCCTATACGTCCGCCCGCTCCCTGCAAGGACACAGAATTAGCCCCCGTGGCGCCCAGAATGGCGGCCGCAATCGTTGGGGGATCGAACTTAAGGATTATGCCATGTCTCGCCGCTGCGAACTGACGGCCAAGGGCCCCCTCGTCGGCCACAAGGTCAGCCACTCCAACATCAAGACCAAGCGCCGCTTCCTGCCGAACCTGGTCAACGTGACCTTCATCAGCGAAGCCCTGGAGCGCAACGTGCGCCTGCGCGTCTCCACCAACGCGGTCAAGAGCGTCGACCACAATGGCGGCCTCGACGCCTTCCTGCTCAAGGCCAAGGCCGACTTGCTGTCGCCGCGCGCCCTCGAGCTGAAGCGCGCCATCCAGAAGAAGGTCGGCCCGACGACTGCACCGGCCAAGAAGGCCAGCTAAGTTTTTCAGGTTTGGGCGGGGGCTAAGTTGCGTCGCGTGGCGTAGGCTTAGCCAAGTAGAGTTTGCGTTGCGGCCGGATCGGAAGATCCGGCCGTTTTTGTTTATGGGGGTCCTCAGATCGACACTTGAACGGAGGACACAAGTGCACGCTCGAACTCCGAAAGAGCCTCTATCTGGCTTAAATCGAGTCTGCGGAGCTCACTAAGAGTAACATCAAGATCCCTCCGGTTCAGATATGGAGAGAGCTTCGCCGCAATCTGAATCGGTATCCCATACTCGTCCAGCGCCGCGATTGTCCAAGGTAGAAATAGATTCTCGGCTGCCTCGCAATAGACACCGTAGTCAGGCCTGGCAACCTCAAGGCGCTCCGCAATCTCCGCGATTATCGCATTCAGAGCAGTTAAATCTCTCGGGAATTGAAAACTCACCACATTACGCACGATCTTTAAGGCCTGATCGACTCTGTCTGAAATCGATTGTCCCGCCCGTGCACCTTCCGCCACCGCTCGCAAATAGCCAGTGAGCCCCTCTGCCCGACTGAGCGTATTTAGATGCCAGGCCAGTTCTCTTCCGGAGGTAATGCCAAGGTCTCGCAAACGAGGCCCCGCCAATTCATCGACGATCAATTCGCAAGAAGCGATCAACTGAGGTTGCTTTGGGAAACCGCGCCAGATAAGCGTCGTGTCCCCATTGGCGAGCAAGTCATAAACCTTTCGCGCGACCTTATTCTGAACATCAGGGTCAATTGATCCGTTGAGGCGCAGCGTTTCGGCGGAAAGAAAGCTGCTTTCTATGACTTCATTTACTCGCGCACGTGACAGCTCCGAGAGTTCGCTGTCGCCTAGCTGAAGCAACAGAGAGATCGGCGTTTCTTCTGTCTGCTCGCCAATCGGCGACTCCACGATCACCTCGTCATCTGCAGGCGGTTTTTCAAGAATGTAGACCTGCCCTACGAAATAAGTACCCATGCGGCCAGCACGGCCTTGAATATTCTTGTACGTGAAAAAATCGAGAAGGCTTCGATTCCTTCGACGATCATACACAATCACATTTTTAGCCGCAGTGTTCACGCCCTCGATAAGGGTCGACGTACAAATAAGAAACCTAATCGCGCCTGCATTAAACATCCGTACCATGTGTTGCTGAAGCGCACGCGGTATCCCTCCATGATGGAGCCCAATCCCGTGCCGCATCGCTTCCACTGCTTGCCACTCCGGATGATAATTTTCGGCCATCCAATTCGCAGTGGCCGCGCAAGACACGTCCTTGCTAACTGCGATAGTACGAACCAACCGAGCCGCCACTTTTGTCGCGCTGCCGGGCCCCTGGCAGTAAATTAGCGTCGAGTCATTTAGAGACGCTGCAAGTTCGACGAGCTTATTCGGCCTATCGTCGCCGTTTCTCGGCAAATCAAACTGAACAACATCAACGGCTACTGTGGAATAGTCCGAAGGAATGAAGTGAAACTCATATTTGTCCAAGCCCTTAATTGCCTGAACGTTCGGGCCAAGCAGATAAAATTGGGCATCCGTTGCAGCGAGTTGGTGAAAAGCTAAATTCAGATCGATTGCACGCTGCTTATCATCATCACGCCTCAGATCGAGCTTGTAAAACTCGTCGACGACGAAGAAGTCTACATTCGAAAGGTCAATCCTCTTTCGCACACGCTCCTGCGTAAGTATGTAGATGTTTTGTCTATCCGAGCGAGCCACTTGAGATGGATGCGTTATCAGATTGCAGCGATCTCGAAATTTGTGAGCCAACCGTCTTCTAGTCTCGTCGATCAAGGCGAGCGTTGGAACGACGATCGTCAGCTTTTTGAACTTCTCTAGAGCTATTATTGCATCGATCAGCAAGCTCTTGCCGACACTCGTGGATGCACTCAAGACAACGTTAGAGCCCGCCTTTAGCTGATAGTATATTCGTGCTTGCAGACTATGAAAGACGGCATCCAGGCCATCCGGTCGATGCAGCTCGTAGGCTAGGAGGTCTTCGTCCTCCACAGCATCGATCATTGGCGAAAGATATGGGTAAAGTCCGACTGTCCGAACAAGTGATGCCAAGATTTTGGTTTCAAATTCACCGCAGAGATGGCGCCGTGCGAGCGTCCGAATGACGAGGTCTCTCCCCTCGTTATGAGTCTTTTTGTCGTTAACCTGGCTAGCAATCTCACTAAGGATACTGAACATCTCGGATGGCTGAAGCTCATCCCGAGCGAGCCACTCTTTGACTTGATGATAATTCATGACAGTCCAACCTCTCGTTCGAAGCGAGAAGTCAGCACCGACAAATCCTCGACCGGCACAAAGATAAGATGGATTTTGACTTCCGAGATTCGCTCAGGCAGCGTCGTAAGACAGCGAGATGCAAGCCGCGAAATTTCAGTTTCGAGCCGACCCTGATAGTCGTCGGCATATCCAGCTTGAAGAACTGCGCTATCGTAGGCGATCAAAACAGGTACACAAATTATCTCGATCATCCGATCAATCGATGCGCCTTTGTTGAAAGCGCTCCACAAAGCGCTCGAACTCAAGTGCAGGGGCTCTCGTAGTTGAATTATTGCCTGCTTTTCCTCTTGCAGAACCTCGGTCTCGATAATTTCAGAGACCTCGCGAACAATTTTAGCGAAGAACTCACTCTCGCTCGTTCCATCATATAGATAGGTTCGCCCCAGCCAAAGCTGATCGCCGGCACCATCGCATATGATGTGTGCATTCCTTGTTATTCGGTCTCCGAGAACAGACCTATGAAAAATCTTGCACGCGACCGGTTCGCTTCCGAAATAGTGGCGTAAGATTGCGTGAAGCAGCGCTTCTCCAAGCAACTCTGAGCCATTTAGGTTGCGTTGAGCGCGAATAGCGCGCAGCCCTGCCTCTAGCTTTTCGCCCAGATTTAGCTGATCAATCTCGACAAGTTCGCTCGCTTTCAATGAAAGTTCAGCAATCCAAGTGACGAGATATTTTGAAAGCTGCTCCGATCGCCAGACTTTTCGCTCGTATTGAGCGTCATATCCGAGCGAACGCCGTTTCCCTAAGGGATACTTTACGTCGTGAACTTGGACAAAAAAGCGTGCACCACGAGTTCGATAGGGTTTAGCGTGCGCTGTCGCAGTTTTCTGCACAACATCAATCTGGCTATTCCACCAAGTCAGGATTGCAGGTCTAGTGATTATCTTTTGGGTCTTGTCGCGCCTGCTTGCGGCTGCCGCTTCATCGACAAGATTGAGCAGATCGAGATAGATGCGCTTAACCTGAGAATATGATGGGCTGTGGCCTTCCTGCTCAGACAACCTGCTGATGAGCTGGAGATTTTGGGGCTCTATATATTCCAGCCCTGACCGAACATCCCACACTGCGTTGAGCGTCCAATAGGACAAATCGTGGCCGTTCGCCGAGAGCGTCTTCGGATGCTTCGCTTTAAGTTTCTTTGCTAGAGCAGCAATCTCCCCGGCAGGGTCACGTCGTTCGAGTGGGTCAAGCAGTGCGGATAGAGTAGAGTTGACGGAACGCCTGGTCACTATTCTGAAGCGCGCACTGCCCTGGTGCTTGTCGGCCAAAAGCGACTTTTCAATGAGAGAGCTTTCTGTTTTCTTGTTTGCTCGATCTGTAATTTCCTTTGACGTCCACTTCGTATCGCGATCCGTAGTTTTTACCTGAACGTACTCGGGAATCTCCGCCCCGTTGTCGCGAAGGATCCTCGTAATATCGTCGCTCGTCTCGCATTCGACTTGCAAGACGTTCGGATCGCCGATCATGTCCAGAACAAACGAGGCCGCGACGTGGTCTTGATATTTAAATCCGATCCGAGCAGCGACGCCGCCAGCGTCCGAAAGGTCGTTCACGAAATGTATCCTGTACGCAGTTAGAAGGACCGACGAGCTAAATGATTTCAATCAATCGTTGAAAGCGATTCTGAGCAAGAACTTATTGGTGCATTGGAGAAAAGTACACGCAGGAACCTAGACTT
The DNA here is from genome assembly GCF_002936975.1 of Bradyrhizobium sp. AC87j1. Taxonomy (NCBI): domain Bacteria; kingdom Pseudomonadati; phylum Pseudomonadota; class Alphaproteobacteria; order Hyphomicrobiales; family Nitrobacteraceae; genus Bradyrhizobium; species Bradyrhizobium sp. AC87j1. The sequence goes on along the minus strand of NZ_PTFE01000162.1, from coordinate 6,492 downwards.
AGGACCTAAGACGATTCCGTAGTTCTACGGCGCCGTTGGCATCGTTTTAGGAGCCGGACGCAAATAGGCATTGTACGCTCCATCTGCAGCGTCCGAAATTTTCGCTATACTCGCCCCGGTAGCATCACCTGGAGGGGCCTACCGTGGACCACCCAGCCAAACCCGCACCGAAAAATCTCGTCACCTCCTGTGACGGCACCGGCAACGAGACTTCGGAGAACATCTCCAACGTCCTGAAGCTCGATCGCTGCCTGCGCAAGACGGACAAGATGCAGCCGCGGCAGGTGGTGCCGAGCCGACCCCCGGGATCGCAGAGTGGCGGGCACCCGTAAACACCCCCCGCCCGCGTTAACCGTCCATTAACCAACGCATCCTAGCCTGCTGTAATCGTCCAGCCATCATTAGCTCGAAATGCCTTCCCGGTTCGCTCCAGGAGAAGCGCCGATGTGCGTTGCGTTGTTGACCTATGCCGATCTCAGTGCCCGCCTCAATATCTCGCGCGAGGCCGCGCGGTCGCTGGCGCGACGACGCCGGCTGCCGCGCTCGCGTTCGGATGACGGCAAGGCCCTGGTGAGCGTTGATCTCGCCGAGCTCCAGTACACACCCCGCCCGCGACGTGCCCGCCGGGCAGACCCCATCGCCGCCTCCATGGCAAGGATCGAGGCGGTAGAGCCATTTCCGTTCCGACGGGGTCGGAACGGGGCTCTAGATTCTTATTCTGACGCGTTTTCTTCACGCGAACCGGTATCCACTTCGCTCGAAAACGCTCTAGAGACCGAGTCCTTCAAGGCGGAGATCGCGCGGCTCGAAGACGTCGCAACCGCCTACAGGGCCGTGTTCGAACGCGAGCGGGAGCGCGCCGATCGCCTCGTCGTCGAGCTGCAGCAGGCGACCGCCGAGACCATGGCAGCCAATGCGTGGGCGGCACGACTGGAAGACGAAGTGACGGCGCTGCGGAGCGATCGCCGGGGCGGCTCGATCCCGGGACACGCCGCGCGTCGATTGGGACATCTGGCCGCCGCCATCGTCAAAGCAGACCGCGCGGCTAGCAGGTAGCACTCGAAGACTTTCTCCATCCCGGCTTGCCGGACCAATCGCGAGGGACAAATGGCTGGCAATATCGATATTCATGAAATGAAGGCCCGCATCGTCGTGTTCGGTGTCGGCGGCGCAGGCGGCAATGCCGTCAACAACATGATCACGGCCGGGCTGCAAGGGGTCGAGTTCGTGGTCGCCAACACCGACGCGCAGGCGCTGGCCATGTCGAAGGCGAAGCACCTCATCCAGCTCGGCACACATGTCACCGCAGGCCTCGGCGCCGGCTCGCAGCCGGAACTGGGCCGCGCCGCAGCCGAGGAGGCCATCGATGCGATCCGCAATCAGTTGACCGGCGCGCACATGGTGTTCGTAACCGCCGGCATGGGCGGCGGCACCGGCACCGGAGCTGCACCCGTCGTCGCCAGGACCGCGCGCGAGCTCGGCATTCTCACGATCGGCGTGGTCACCAAGCCGTTCTACTTCGAGGGCCAGCGCCGCATGCGCTTTGCCGAGGCCGGCATCGAGGAGCTGCTGAAGACGGTCGACACCCTCTTGATCATCCCGAACCAGAACCTGTTCCGGGTGGCCAGCGACAAGACCACGTTCGCCGATGCCTTCGCCCTTGCCGACCAGGTGCTTTACTCGGGCGTGGCCTGCATCAGCGACCTCATCGTCAAGGAAGGCCTGATCAATCTCGATTTTGCCGACGTCCTCTCCGTCATGAAGGAGAAGGGCAAGGCCATGATGGGACGGGGCGAGGCCTCCGGCGAGAAGCGCGTGCTCGCCGCCGCCGTCGCCGCGATCTCCAATCCGTTGATCGAGAACCCCTCGATCAAGCGCGCCAGTGGCCTCATCATCTCCATCACCGGCGGCAAGGATCTCATGCTGTACGAGGTCGACGAAGCGGCCAGCCGCATTCGCGACGAGGCCGACCCGGACGCCAACATCATCGTCGGCGCGTCCTTTGACGAAAGCCTCGAAGGCATCGTCCGCGTCTCGGTGGTGGCGACCGGTATCGACAATCTCGACCCGGCGCAGGCGCTGCCGGTGGAAACCGCCCTCACGCAGCTCGCCGGCAGGCTGCGCAACGACAGCCGCCGCATCGCCGATCGCATCGAGCGTAGCGCACCCGTTCCGCAACCGGGCAGCCCGCCGCTCCGCCCGCAGCCGCACCACCCCGTGGGGCCACCGGCACGGCCGGGTCTGGACCATGCGCGCCACGCGGCCGACCGGCCGCTCGATCCTTACGGCCGCGCCGCTGCGCGCAATGCGCCCGACGAGGCCGTTCTCGATATCCCGGCCTTCCTGCGCCGCGCCGCCAACTGAGGGGTGGCGAGAGCCGCGGTTGATTGCGTGGCGACTACGGAGTCCAACAACAGGTCGTCATCCCGGGGGCGCGATGAAATTGCTAGCTATGATGCGCAATGCGCATCGTAGCTCGCGCCAAGAGGCGCGCCCCGGAATGACGGAGTAAAACAACAACTTTCCACCCTCTCCCCTTGTGGGAGAGGGTGGCTTCGCGATAGCGAAGCCGGGTGAGGGGTTCTCTCCGCGCGAAGCTATTGCAGTGAGTTCGTGGAGAGATACCCCTCATCCGGCGCTTCGCGCCACCTTCTCCCACAAGGGGAGAAGGGAAAGCGGCCAGCCGCCGATGCTTCACGCCGCTGTGCTGCGCGGGCTCTCCGCGGTTTCCTTCTTCTCCGGTTCCTTGTCGCGCGACAGCCAGGCCGGAAAGCGAAGCAGGCGTTCGTTGGTGTCTTTCGGCAGCTCGACCGGCGGCGCTTCAACGGCCGAACTCGGCAAGTCCAGCGCTGCCTGTCCGGATCGCACCGCATCCGCACGCTGATCCAGTTCGCGCAGAAGGGGATCGAGCACGCTGTCGATCTCGGTCGCCACCGACACGAGGAAACTATTGAGCTCGCGCGCCTCGGGCACGACGGCCGCAGCCGATTCGATCGCGCTGGAGAGACCGTCGACGACGGGCGCAAACGCGCCGGCGGCTTGCTTGACTCGCGTCTTGATCATTTCGATCTCGCTCAGGACGCGCTCACGCTCCCGCCTTTTCTTCTCTTCCGAAAGGCGGGCTTCGATTTCGGCGATCTGCGCCGTCAGGGTCGTGGCTTCGGATGCGAGCGCATCGCGTCGTCCGCGCGCGCGATCGAGATCGCGGCTGAGATTGTCCACTAAGTCGTCCTTTCCGAACATGGCTTTGCTCCGTAGGACAGGCGCTTTGCCCTGTAGGACGGCCCTGGCGCGAACCGCCAGCCTCGCCACCGACCGGATGGCCGGATCGGCCGAAACAGGCATCAACTTCGGTCGCGTCACATGGGCCGACATGGTGATCCCCCCATGTCAACATTAGGCAACCGCATGGTTAACAAGTGGTTAATATCAACAGATGATGGGGCAATGGGGCTCGGTACCTGCGAGGCTCCCCCCTACCCCCGAAAATCGATGCTCCGCAGCACGATCCCCGGCGGGGTGCCCTCGAACTCCGTTGCCTGATACTTCCGTCCCACGCAGGCCTCGATGCGCTCGCGCAGGCGCATGAACTGGGCTTCGCGCTCGGCGGGTCTGGCGCGCGGGCCGCGCTCGAGGTCGTCCATCGCGGAGGTCGAGATCGCACAGGCGATCTCGGTGGCGCCGTCCTGCATCGAGAACTGGACGATGCCGCGGTCCTGTTCGTGGCCGATGAAGCGGCCGCTGGTGAGCGTCATGGGGTTACTCCTGTACTGCGCGCGTCCCGGCCTGGTGCGTCATTGCGCACGGGGAGCCGGGACCAATGACCCGGTCGGCTTGATTCAAGCACGCTGTGGCACGAGCATCTGCAACAACCCACTTCCGTGGCTATGGATCCCGGATCTGCGCTTCGCTTGTCCGGGACGACATTGTGCAGCGGCCGGCCTCAGCGCCTTTTAGAACGGCCGCCGAAGGCGGCCTACGCCTCTCCGCTGAGCCGGACGAAATCGTCGAACAGCGCGGCCACCAGCGCGCGGTGGCGGGTGTCTTCCACGGGCAGGCTCGCGGCATAGAGGTTGAGCAGATGGCGCGCCTTCACCGCAGCCTCCGGCCACGACACAGCCGGCACCGTCAGCATGCGGTTTTCCAGTTCGGCCTCGCGCTCGCGCAGATCCCTGACCTGGGATTCGACCTCGGCCAGCGCGCGGCGCAGATCTGTCGCCTTCTGCGCGGCCATGCCGCGGTGCTTGTCGAGATCGACCGGGATGTCAGTCATGAATGGCGCTTGCCTCGATGCGTTGTGGCGTCGGCGGGATCTATCGGGCCGAGGCGGAACGGATGCCTGGATGTCATGATGTCGTGCCGCGAGCGGATGGTCATGCACGCCTGCTTTTCGCGAAGTGTGCCCCCAAGCCGACACCGCGGTGCCAAGCATGCGCCGGTTGCAGGACGATAGCCAGCACATTCGTCGCCCCGCCGCCGGCGCCAACGCCGCAGGCCGGCGCCGATGCGTTAGTCCTCGCAATCGCCCTGCCGCAGGCGTAGGGTTGCTGCATTATCGCGCATCGACCGATGATTGACGGTGACGTTGCGCGGCTCGGCCGAACCGGATGAAGTCAACCCATCACAGGAGACGGAAATCATGGCCAAGGGACAGCAACGCAGCAATCGCGAAATCAAGAAGCCGAAGAAGGACAAAGCCAAGGCCATCGCCGCGGCACCGAGCCGCAAGGACGTGGCGTGGCAGCCTGAGATCGGCGGCCAGGGGAAGAAGAAGTAGGGCGCAGGCGCTGCCTTCCCTTCTCCCCTTGTGGGAGAAGGTGCCTTGCCGAAGGCAAGGCGGATGAGGGGTTTTTTCCGGGAATTCTGTCGCGAGAGATTCATGCGCGGTGACAGACCCCTCACCCGTCTCAATCGCGCGGAGCGCGATTGATCCACCCTCTCCCACAACAAGGGGAGAGGGGACGCTCCTTGCGTCTCTTCTCCGTCGCGCTTTTCCGCTATACTCGCCTCGGTAGTATCACCCGGAGGCGCACCTCGTGGAGCACGCCCACACCACCGTTCCCAAACCCGAGCCGAAAAACCTCGTCATCTGCTGTGACGGCACCGGCAACGAGATTTCGGAGAACATCTCCAACGTCCTGAAGCTCTATCGCTGCCTGCGCAAGACGGACAGGACACAGCCGCGGCAGATGGTGTTTTACGATCCCGGGGTCGGCACGGTGACGGAGCCGACGACGTGGCACCGGCTCAAGGCCAATATCAATCTGGTGCTGGGGCTCGCCACCGGCTACGGGCTCGATGACAACGTGCTGTCGGCCTATTGCTTCCTGGTCGAGCATTACGCGCCGGGCGACCGCATCTTCCTGTTCGGCTTTTCGCGCGGGGCCTACACGGTTCGCGTGCTGGCGGGGCTGATCCACAAGGTCGGGCTGATCAGGCCGGAGCAGGCGAACCTCGCAGGCTCGGGCCTCGTCGCCTACAAGCAATATTCCGGCACCGGGCGCGGCAACGACGTCGAGGATCTCAGCGACGTCGCCTTCGACGACCAGGGGCCGCTGCCGAAGGACCAATTCGATCTCGCCGCGCAGTTCGCGCGCATCACCTCGACGCGCTGGCCGACCATCCACTTCATCGGCGTGTGGGACACCGTGGCGAGCGTGATCGTGCCGCGGCGCGACAATCTCTTCTTCCTGTTCAGCCTGGAGGAGCTCGCCTTCACGCTGCGCAACCCCAGCGTCAGGATTTTCCGGCAGGCGATCGCGATCGACGAGCGGCGCTGCATGTTCCGCCTCAAGAAGTACTGCGAGCCGCAGGAGTTCTGGAGCAACCGGTATGTGCCCGACGAGAAGAAGGTGCCGCAGGATATCTTGCAGGTGTGGTTCGCCGGCGTGCACAGCGACGTCGGCGGCGGCTATCCGGAAGCGGAGAGCGGGGACTCGAAATATCCGCTGATCTGGATGATCACGGAGGCGGAGAAGGCGGGGCTGAACTTCAACCCGGCGACCATCAAGCAGCTCGCCTGGGGCATCCAGCGCAAGAACTCACCGTTCCAATATGTCGAGCCGGCCTACACGGGCAAGACGGGCGTGCTGCACAATTCGATGACGGCGGGCTGGCGGCTGCTGGAATATCTGCCGAAGAGCGCAAAGTACAAGGAGTGGCCGGAGCGCAAGGTGTTTCTCGGCTTCTACATCCCCGATTGCGAGCCGCGCCCCATCCCCGAAGGCGCGCATGTGCATGAGAGCGTGTTGAAGCGGATGGCCGTGGAGCCGGATTATCGGCCAGTGAATTTTCCGAAGGACTACGTCACGGTGCCGATGCCGGTGGGGCCGGGCGAGCAAGGGGATCTGGGCACGCTGCCACCCTCCCCTGGAGGGGGAGGGTCGGCTCACATGGAGCGCAGCGAAATGTGAGACGGGGTGGGGTGACAGTCTCTCCGCGGCCGCACTGCCCGTGCGGAGAGATCACCCCACCCCGCTCGCGCTGCGCGCG
>NZ_PTFE01000161.1:0-11422 GCF_002936975.1 Bradyrhizobium sp. AC87j1 | reverse complement strand
TTCTTCAAGCTGGTCAAGCAAGGACATGCGCTTGTCGTGGAGCTCCCTGAGGTACTCGGCAATCGAACGCTGCATCTCCTGCCATTCGATGCGTTCTTCCGCGGTCCAAAGGAAACACTCAAGTTTGAAGCGAGCTTTCTCAGCGTCGTCGAATTCATTGTAAAGCGTGATATCTCGCTCTACTTCGTCGAGCTGTTCACGAATAGTCTTTGGCATAGCCGGCCTCTTGGGCTTTGCCTCGAGCCGATGCCGGTCGCCGATGCCGGTCATCGGCTCAAAAGCAGCGGTTAGCAACAGTGGTTTGACCGACCCGTGGTTTGTTCACAAAACATATTGCGTGAGCTTCTGAGTAAGCCCGCAGCGTGACGGCGACCCATAGCCGCCCGTCTTGTCAGGTTTCGGTAAGCTAGCCCGGGTACGGAGCCATTGGGTTAGCGGCACGTAGCAGGGACAGCGCAATGGCTCCAGAACAGTCAGCGCCGAGTCACGTTGTCGCTAACTCCAATTGGTAGTGCGGGCGGGGCAGGGACAGCGTCTGATCCAACGCAACCGAACAGCGCCGAGTCTCGCCCGCACTGCCTGCGATCTGGGATCGATAACCATCACGGACACTCCGGGAGCGAGAGCAGATTGTTCGGCTGAATGCCGTCCACTGTTGTCTTGATGTACTTGTGTCGGCCGTCGGTGGCGACGATGACTTCGACAGTGACGCCTGATTCTTCGACGTAGTACTCCCACTCGCGGCTTTCGAGGTCTCGAATAGTCTTCTTAACGGATAGCTTCCATCGCGTTCCGTCTGAATTTATCCCGCCGACATTTTTGATTCTCTCGTGTGCGCTTCGGCTGTCAGTCTTGTTTATGCAACAAATGCGCACGCGTTTGGGCATGCTGGTCTCTCCCATCTCTGCAAGCTGTCGGGCCGGCTTAGAGACTGGTCGAGGAGGAAGGACCGGCCAATTCTGGTAGTTGTGCCCGGGCTTTTCCTGATGGATGTATCCTACCGCCGGCTTCTTCCGTCGTGGAGGCTGGCAGCGTTGAAGTTAGCGGCGCGTGGTAGGGACAGCGCTCGTCTGAAGTCGTGCGCCGAGTCACGTGCCCGCTAACTTCAACCGTGGTGCCCAAATGGACGGTGATCATCAGCGTGACAAACCTTCGCCCGCAGAGCTGGGACGTTCGGAGCGGATGTTACGCGCCGATCAGATCGTGCCTCGGGGCCTCACTAAGGCCAGTGCGGCCGCCTATTGTGGCTGCTCCAAGGACGCGTTCAACACGTGGGTTAAGAAGGGCCTGGTGCCGGAGGCTATTCCCGGCACTCAGCGTTGGGATCGCAAGGCGATTGACTGGTATCTGGACCGGGCTTCCGGTCTGCCTATCGGGGCGAGCGCGTCGAGCGATCCGTTAGCAGACTGGCTGGCCTCAGAACGTGCGGGCCGGTGAGGCACCCAGGTAACGAGATCGTCGACTTGAATGTCGTCCACCCCGCGCGTTAGCGACGCTGCGAGGCGGCCACCAACTCCGGTAGTTGAGGCGACCGCGTCAGGTTTGCAAGATCATCCGGACCATCGATCATAGAGGCGATGCCGGAGAAAGGCTTTATGGCTGGCGTTCAATACTTTGTCACGCGCTACAAGGGCCAATGGATGGTTTCGCTCAAGGATGTGTGCTCCGGCCCATATGCCACCGAGCAAGAGGCCATCAGTGTCGCGGTGGAAAACGCCCACGAGCAGGGTCAGGCAGGAAACGACGCGCAGGTTCTGGTCCAAAGCCACGACAATAGATTCAGAAGCGAGTGGGTATATGGGCGCGACTCGTACCCACCAGGTTAAACCGGGCCAACGGATGCACACATTCGAACGGCACATCACTTCCCTCCGGTCGCAAGCGCTTGCGGTGCTTGCAGCCAATCAGGCCCGTGCGGTCGATCAGTCCCTGAGCCTGGCAGATCGCCAAGTCGCGACGTTCGATGCTGAGGACGCCCAGGAAGTGTTAGGCATACTCGATTGCGTGAAACTCGCCCCCGGGCCGGAGGAGGCGCGGAAAATCGCAGCGCGCATACGCGAGCTTCTAGAGGGGAAGAAGTGAGTTCCAACCGATTCGGGTGGCGTGCCTGTAAGGTTTTCGCCAGCGCGCCGCGCCCGCGCTGCCAGCGACCTGAAACTGATCGCCAAGTCACCGCCCTGTCTTGGTAGTTGCTCCAGGGCATTCGTCCGGAGGACGTTAGCGACACGGCAGGGAAAGCGCCTCCCTTTGTCCACTTCAACCCTCCCAGCTGACCGGCGCCGAGTCGCGCCCGCGCTGCTTAAGGTTGCGGGAGTAGCTAGTTATGAAGTGGACGTACGAAACAGGCTCCGGGTTAGCTGAGATCATCAGCGTCCCGGGTGGCTGCGCGCTCCTGTTTGACGGTCAGGTGTTAGGCCAATACATCTCACCGGTTGTCGCCGCAGGCGAACTAGCGAACGGGATGTGCCATTGGCCGTGGGCTGGCGACCCCACGAAGATGGGCATTCCGGAAGACCTGTCCGAGTGGCAGTGCGTCCCATAGTGCGTTAACGGCCGCCAGATTTCATCGGACGTGTTGCCGAGATCGAAATAGACAGGTTGTCTCGGGGTAGCAAACTGAGGGCTCGATGGTGGAGCTGAAGCGCGTCAGCTTGCTAGGGACCGCTCAGATGCAGGCGGGCGGCCGAGGAGATTGATCGGAATCTGCCGATGGATAAGGCGCTATTGTAGCCTAGCTTGCGCTTGGCATTACGGCTCGACGCCGCGCCCGCGCTGCTTACGGTGTGCGGGTTAGTCATAAAGGCACTGGGTGCGCTCGCGATACCTGACGAAAGGCTGGCAGGCCGTCTTGCTTCAACAGGCTGCCAGGACTCCAAGTCAGTCCCCAGTCGTGTCCCAGAATGAGGTGCCCCAGCGCGGGCAGCATGCCGGGGTGACACGGTGGGCTGCCGTGAGCCAGAAGTCGAGCCACGACTCGATCATTATGACCGTGAAAATGTAGAGCAGCATCACGAGCTCAAAATCGCAGCGCGTTGCAAATCTGCCCCATACTCCGTGCAGCGGCGGTAGGATCCTCGTTCGCGCTTTGAGGTGCAGTCCAAGCACACGCGAGAAAACGGCAGTTGCCAATCGCGCATAAGAAAATCTCACGTCCTGAAAAACGACTAAGCTACTATCGCAACCAAGGGCTGTCCACCAGAAAGAAAGCAGCTTCGCTCTCCGTAATTGTCCGGTGGTTAGCTAAAGTGCGAGAGGTATATCGCTGAGATTGAGTGGGACGGTGCTGCGGGTGTCGTTGCATAGCGATCCCTGTCACCTCAGACAGGTACGCCCTGGTTCGATATGAGCGCATGATCGCCGCGGTGGAGGGCTCTCCTATGCAGCGCTATTATTTCCCGATCATCCACAACGGTCTCCTTCAGCCGGACAGCGAGGGTGAGGTGTTTGGCTCGGCCGATCTCGCGAGTCAGTACGGTGCCGGTGTCGCTCAATATATCGGCAGCGATCCTGACTACGATCCCGTTAGCGAAACTGTCGTGCTGGTCGTTGATGGCGAAGGCACAGAGATCGCGCGGCACGTGGTTGTTAGTGTGTAGTACCGCTGCGCGGCGAGCATCTACCAGGTAACCCGAACGTCGCCGTGATCTTCCGCCATCGGCCTCTCACCGTCAAAATCTGCGTGAGCGAGTAGGGCGCCAATTCCAAACAACACCATGCCGCCGCTCCAAACGAGGCAGGTTGCCGTAAGGTAGGCCGACGTTCCGACTCCAATGTTGCCAGTAAGCCCGAACAGCGTGCCGGCGTTGAACAACAGACCGACTACGCCCCACAGCCAAAACAGGACGGCAAGAAACCCCTTTGAGACGCCGTGGTGGCTTCTGAGCCGGAACGTGCGTTCCCAACTTTCTTTGCTTTTAAACACTCCCATCTGGGTCTCTATTGATGGGTACCGTAGCGATTGCCGGTTCTGGAGTTCACGTAGGTGCCACCGCGGTGAGATGAGCCGGAGCCCCCTGCGAAGCTACCCCCGTGACTGCTAGTGTGATGGCCGCCGCCATAACTGAGGCGGCCACCGTGCGATCCGCCGCGCGCGAACGCGCACTGGGTATAGGCCAGACATGTCAACACAACGGCCAAAAGTCCAAAGGACTTCGTCATATTCAGATCCATCTTTCTGGTGACTAGGGACATTCCGGCAACGCGAGAAGGTTGTCGTTGTAGTAGCCGTCAGCATACGTCCTTACGTGTTTGCCGTTTTCACCTTGAACGACACCAACGTCGGCCCGCTTGCCATTCACCAGCGTGTAGAAAGTATGGGTGCCTGCTTCGATCCAGTTGATCACGCTTTGGCGTGTCCACTTCCCGGTTGAATTTCCAAGATGTGTGATGCCCTCATGAGCGTTATTTCTGGGCTGCTTATTGATGCACGTCACCTGACATCAGCCATCTAAAAAAACTCCCGTTTGAAATGCGCAGATCAAAGCGCAACCGCAGCGGGAGCGCAAGCCACAGTGCAGCGCACATTTGAGACTTTCGACGCAAGGAAAAATACGGGGCACAGGCGCCCCCTTGTCATTTTCGACAGGTTCAGCCGGTGCCTAGATGACGCATGATGGCCTAACAGGAGGACGCCGCGGGGACTGAGATAGAGCGCCATAGGCCTGCCGACTGTAGCAGTGAGGCGACCTTGAAATAGCCTTCAGCGCCTGCCGCATGGCCTCCGGGCGGGTAGGGGCATCGTCCTGCTTATTTCTTCTCTTCCATAAGCCGTGCAGCCCGAACACGCGCGCGCTCCATCATGGCCTCTTTCGCCTTTAGCGAAGCGATCTCGGACTCAAGCCGCTCCCAGATCGGCAGATAGACTTCGCCGCCCTGGGGCGACTGGCGCATGTTGTCGGCAAGCCGATCGAGGCACCATTCCAGCCTGGCGACGGCGATTGGGTCACCCTCTTTCCATGGCGGGCTGCTCTTCGTGTGCCGTTTGGCCATTGTTTGCTCTGGAATGCTTCTGCCGCGTCCCGAGCGTCAAACCGATTTCCACAGGACCTGGCGTCACCGGATCCGCGCACCGGCGGTGATTTCCTCGGCCGATCGCCGTGGATCGCTCGGACCTTCGATCAGAGCCGGTTCAGGGGCAGGACGAAGAGGCCGATGACAGCGACGACGAGCCGTCCCTTAGGCTCCTCGAGCGCTTCGACCAAGACAGCGGCCTCGCGATGGGCTTTGGCAACGACATGGAGGGACGAGCACGACGGCGCCGAACCGGGCGAGGACGACGAGCCGGCGCTCGGCTGGACGACCAGCGGCGTCATTGGGGCCTTAGCGACCGCGAGCAGGACGACTGCGACCGGGAGGACAGCGCGCATACGGGCCGAGCCAAGGGCCTTGCGTGGATCACTCGTAGCCAGAAAGTCGGAATTTTCCGAATGTTTGCCAGTTGCCGATCTCGACAACGTGCGGGAACATGCCTGCTTGTCGTGCAGGTCGGATCTCATGGGTCTTTCAATTCGCTTTTATCTCTTCGCCGAAGACGGGCTTCAAAGCATCTCGCAGCGTGTGATGATGGGCTTGATCAGAGGCAAGGACGCCATGCCGCAGTACGCTGGCACGAAGCAGAAGGTTGCTGACGTCATCCTTGAGAACGAGGGCAAGAGACCGCTCCGGATTGAAAGAGTGCAGGGGAGTTTCCTGACGTTCGACGACAAGGGTAAGGTGCACAAGGACCTCGTGGCATCTGGCTTTGCGGCGCTCGAAACCGGCATGGCGCTCGAGGAAGCCTTAAAGCAACCGCAGACCAAGATCGTGGACCTCACGCCAAAGCTCAATCGCGAGAAGTGGGAGAGAGAGAACCGATGGACACTCTCCAAGGACGACCTGGACGCCATTGCGGACGATATCTGGAGACGCAAGGAAGCGAGTCAGCCGCGCATTGAGCGCGCCCAAGGGATCGCTCCTAAGCCTCCTAAGGTCACCTACGAGGCCAAGGAGGCGATCCGAGAGATCAGGACGAGCCTGATTAGCATCGCCAACAAGCTTCAATGGCTAAGCGAGCCTGCTCTGAAGGGCGCCGCGTTTGAGGCGCGCGAGAACGCCAAGATCGAAGCGGATGGGCCGCTGTGGCTCGGGATTGCCGCGGCGGCTGATCGCTATCACGAGATCCAGGTTCGCCGACGCACAGGCGGGGCGTCTGGTACGCGCTTGTGGAGATAACGCAATGGGATGCGGTTCAACGAACTGGAGAAGTGATCGCAAGCGTCAGTGAGCGCTGCGATTCCAAAGCGAAAGCAGAGGAGGCGGCTCGGAAACTTATGATCGAGAATGCCAACTGGTTTACCGCGGAGACGTCGGTCCATACCGAGGTGCTATGCGAACTGGAGTGGGATGAAGAGGCGGGAGCTAAGCTTCTCTAACCCCAGAACGCTGCAAGAACAAATTCCCCCGCCTTTCCCCGAGTGTTGCTGCTTAGTTCTGCTCTTTCGTGCCTGCAACTGCCGAATAGGCTAGCGGACGAAATTACAAAAAAGGCTGGAATAACAGAGGTTTTGGTGGTGGGCGCACAAGGGATCGAACCTTGGACCTCTCCCGTGTGAAGGGAACGCTCTCCCGCTGAGCTATGCGCCCGGGACCATCATGCAGACGGCCGGACCTGTTCGGCCGGCCGGCGCATCGGAGCCCGCGATTTAGAAGTGCGGGCTTGAGGTGTCAAGTTTCCAGGCGCCGCGGGGGCGGAAAACCTTGGGCTCAGTCGCGCAAATTCGCGACCGAGGCCGGATTCGGACCGCTTACGCGCCCTGCTGGCGGGCGCGGGAGGCGTGGGCCTGCAGCGCCCGGATCCGCTCGGCCAGCGTTCCGCCGCCCTCGGGCAGGCTCGGCGCGCCATTGGTCGCGGCGTCGTTGGCCGGGCGCGGCGCCGGCTTCGGCGGCTGGCCGGCCTCGGCCGCGAGCAGCGCCTCGATCGGCGAGTTCGGGCCTTCGAGCTGCATCGCGAGTTTTGCGACCTCGGCGGCGATGTCGTTGATGCGCTCGCGGAGCAGCGCGTTCTCCATGCGCTCGGTCGCCCAGGAGCTTTCCGCCTGCTGCTGGATCGCGTTGATGTCGCGCTGGAGCTTTGCGCGCTCGTCGCGGGCGGTGCGCAGCTGCTCCTCCAGCGCGGTCTTCTCCGCGCGCAACGCTTGCACGGCGGCCGAGGATTTGCCGCCGCTCAAGGCCGCGATCTCGACCCGCAGCTCCTTGATGGTGCGCTCATTGCCCTCATGGGCCTGGCGGAGCTGGTTGTTCTCATAGTCGCGCTCGGCGAGCAGCTTGCCCTGCGTGGCGAGGCGACCTTCGAGGTCGGCGACGCGACCCGACAGCATCTCGGCTTCTTTCACCTGTCCGATCAGCTGGCGATCGAGCTCGGTGACGCGCTGGCTCAGGTTCTCGACCCGGCCGCGGGCATCGCCGAGCTCGCGCGAGGCGGTCTCGGATTCGGTGCGCTCCTGCGCGAGGCGCGCTTGCGTGGCGGCAAATTCCTTCTCGGCATCGCCGACGCGGTTCTTCAATTCCTCGATCTGGGCGCGCACCGCGACCAGCTCGACCTGGCGGCTCTCCGCCATCATCGAGCGGTCGGACAGTTCGGAGTTGATCTTGGCGAGCTCGCCTTGCTTGTCGGTCAGCGCGTTCTCGGCGGCGCGCAAGGCTTCGGTCTTGGCGTTGAATTCCTCTTCGGTGGCGCGGAGCTGCTCCTTCACCGCCTTTTCGCGCGCCTCCAGCGCGAAGATCGTGGCGTTCTTCTCGCCAAGCTCGATCTTCATGCGGTTGATGGCGTCGCTCTTCTTGCCGAGCTCGGCGAGCTGGCTCGTGGTCTTGTTCTTGAGCTGATCGACGCTCATCTCGAGCCGCCGCGCCGACATGGCGAATTCGGCGCGGAGCTGGTCCTTGTCGGCCTGGATCTCGGCCATCGACAGCGGCGTTGCGGCCTCCAACCGGCGCGTGGTCAGGCGCACGGCGCGGTTATGCACCAGCGGCACGATCGCGAGCCCGCACAGCATCGAAAGCAGGAAACCGATCGCCAGGTACATGATCGGTTCGACCATGGGGCAGAACTCCCAAGCTTAAGGAAAAATTCACCAACGACCATGCCATGGCGACCCGGCAAAAAGCCAGCCCCGGCCTGTCGTTAACCTTGATCCGTAAGCCCGATGGGAGAGGAAAACCCTAGAATGGGTTCCAGGTCGCACGCGGCGTGTATTTGAGATAGCCGATATTGGCGCCTAGCCTGAGGCCGAGCCCGGAGCGGATCGGCACCAGCACGATGTTGTTGGCGGTGAGCGCCGTCATGCCGAAGCCGCCGATGATGTAGGCCGAGCCGTCGAGGCCGGCGAAGCGTTGGTAGATCGCGTTGGTGGCGGGCAGGTTATAGACCAGCGTCATGGTGCGCGCGCCGTCGCCGCCCCAGTCGAAACCGAGCGAGGGGCCCTGCCAGTAGACGCGCAAGTCTCCGGCATTCTTGGTGTAGAGCGTGCCTTCGCCATAGCGCAGGCCGGCGACGAATGCGCCGGAACCTTCCTCACCCAGGATATAGCCGTTGGGCAGGCCCCATTGGCTGATCGCCTTCTCGATGATGGAGGCGAGCCCGCGCGAGACGTTGCCGAAGAAACGGTGCCCGGCGCCGACGAGCTCGTCCGGCCCGTAGGTGCTGGGCGTCGGGGTCCGCTGCGGCGGCGGCAGATTGGGCGGCGGCGCCTGCTGGGCCGAGGCCGGCACGATCCAGCCGACCATCGCGGCAAGCGCGAGCGCAGCAAGGCGTGATGCGAAAGTCATAAAAGAACCCCTGGTACCGAAACCGGTCGCTTCCTTAACCTGACGCCAACAGGCGAGGCTCTAGGTTGCGCCGGATGTCCCCTCGACTCGGATGTTATCCGCAGCAACTATGACGGCACAACGGCAGGAAGATAGCCCTTTGCGCCCCGGAATTGCCTTGATCGGCCTCCTCGTTTGGCTGCTGCCGGGCATATGGCTCACCGGCCCGGTCAGGCCGGCCGGGGCCGCCACCACCGAGCGGGTCGTCGTCAACCGCTTCACCGGCGTCGCCATCGAAGGGTTCGACCCCGTCGCCTATTTCGTCGCGGGGGCGGCCATGCGGGGCACGGCGGAGTTCGAGGCGAACCTATGGGGCGCGGTCTGGCGCTTCCGCAACGAGGGTAACCGCGCCTCCTTCCTGGCCCATCCCGAAATCTATGGCCCGCAATTCGGCGGCTACGACCCCGCCGACATCGCCCGCGGGGTGACCGTCGCCGGCAATCCCCGTTTCTTCGCGATCGTGGCGCAGCGCCTCTATCTGTTCAGCCGGGAAGCCAACCGCGACGCCTTCGCCGCCAATCCCGAGCGGTTCCTCTATGAAGTCGGCAAGCGCTGGCCCGCCCTTCAGGACAAGCTCGGTCAGTAGCAGCCTTCAGAGTCTTGCCGCCTGCGGGTCGCCCCAGGCGATGAACTCCGGGATGATGAAGCCGCTGGCGTGCCGCTCGCCGAAGCGGAGCTCGCCGCCCTTGCCGTCGGTCACCTTGCCGCCGGCCGCGGTCACGACCGCGGAGCCGGCCCCGACGTCCCATTCACAAGTGGGCCCGAAGCGGGGGTAGATGTCGGCGCTGCCTTCCGCGATCCGACCGAATTTCACCGCCGAGCCGACCGTCCGCCTGACGGCGTTGGGCCTGTTATCGATGAACGCTTCGCTCCTGGGATCGCCATGCGAGCGGCTCACCGCCGCGATCCAGGGCTCGCCTTGCGCCGGCAGCTTGCGGGTGTGGATCGGCTCGGCCACGCCGATGGTAGCGCCGTCAAAGCTCACGCGCTCGGCGCCGCGGCCGACGATGCCGCGCCAGAGCAGGCCGAGCGCAGGCGCGCTGACGATGCCCAGCAGCGGCACGCCTGATGTCACCAAAGCGAGGTTGACGGTGAACTCGTCGCGGCCGGCGACGAACTCCTTGGTGCCGTCGAGTGGGTCGATCAGGAAGAAGCTGCCCTCAAACGATGGCGAGGCGAGCTCGGTCCGCTCTTCCGAAAGGGTCGGAACGTCGCCCGCAAGCTGGGCCAGGCCGTCCGCGATGATATGGTCGGCGGCAAGATCCGCCTCGGTTACCGGCGAGCCGTCCTGCTTGCCGTCGATCCGCATCGCCGCGCGGTTGACGCTGAGGATCGCCTCGCCCGCCTTCACCACCAGGGCGGTGAGCGGCTCCATCAACCGGGATGCGGCCTCGGCGTCGATGATCCTCACCTGTGTGCCTCATTCGTCAGCAAGTCTCGCCCCTCTCAGTTGATTCGCCCGCAGCGCTTTATGGCCGCTTCGAACCTATCGCAAGCTAGCTGCCACGGGCTGGCGAATGTTAGAACCCGCAGCATCCGTCAAGCATGCGTGATTCGCGGCGTCCAGCGCCGTGCAATTTCAGGAACCCTCCAGGACCCCTTTATATGTCTGACGCCTCGTCGCCCGCGACCGCTACTGCTCCCGATATGCTCGAACTCGCAGCGCTGCTGTGCTCGCGGGTCTGTCACGATCTCATCAGCCCCGTCGGCGCCATCGTCAACGGGCTCGAAGTGCTCGACGACGATCCCAAGCCGGAAGACCGCGAATTCGCGCTCGACCTGATTCGAAAGAGCGCCAAGACCGCCTCCGCCCGGCTCCAGTTCTGCCGTCTCGCCTTCGGGGCCGCCGGCTCCTCCGGCG
This sequence comes from Bradyrhizobium sp. AC87j1, assembly GCF_002936975.1. Taxonomy (NCBI): domain Bacteria; kingdom Pseudomonadati; phylum Pseudomonadota; class Alphaproteobacteria; order Hyphomicrobiales; family Nitrobacteraceae; genus Bradyrhizobium; species Bradyrhizobium sp. AC87j1. Next base: position 720 of record NZ_PTFE01000161.1, on the reverse strand, counting down.
CGCAAATCGATCTCGGCGATGCCCAGACCATGGCGCGCGGGCACATCGAGGATGGCAAGTGCTCGATCACCTGGAATCTGCCGCGGCTCCTGCTGCCGAAGAATCGCGTCAAGCTGCTGCTCAACATGCTGGTCGTGTCCCAGCACACGATCCCGCGCGGCGGCATGCTGACGATCGACCCGATCGGCGAGGGCGAAACGATGAGCTTTCGCATCACCGCGACCGGACATAATGCGCGCCTGCCGCAGAACATCTCCGAGCTGCTGAGCGGCGAGCGCGGCCCTGCCGCGGATGCGCATGCGATCCAGCCTTATTATACGCGGCTGCTGGCGCAGGCCTGCGGGCTCACCGTGACGCTCAAGCCGGAAGGCGAAGCCATCATCATTACCGCTTCGTAAACGCGCGCAGCGCGCTCGGCATCTTAATCAAATCTTTACGAGGCGCTTCGGCTTGTCCGGAGCGCCTTATCTCTTTGTTGGTTCCGTTCTTTTGCACATACTCAACCAATATTAAACGCTTTGCGGTGAAGCTGGCCCCATTCCGAATAGGCGCATCACAATTCGTGCGTGCCCGCCCTGTATGAAGGCCTGTTTTCATGGATGATCTGTTGCGGGAGTTTTTGACGGAGACCAGCGAGAGCCTGGACACCGTCGACAACCAGTTGGTGAAGTTCGAACAGGAGCCGAACAACGCCAAGATCCTGGATAACATCTTCCGCCT
>NZ_PTFE01000015.1:0-104017 GCF_002936975.1 Bradyrhizobium sp. AC87j1 | reverse complement strand
TTCGAGTCCGGCTCGATCCTGCTTTATCTCGCCGAGAAGTTCGGCGCCTTCCTGCCGAAGGACATCAAGAGCCGCACCGAGGCGATGTCCTGGCTGTTCTGGCAGATGGGCAGCGCGCCCTATCTCGGCGGCGGCTTTGGCCATTTCTACGCCTATGCGCCGTTCAAGATCGAATACGCCATCGACCGTTTCGCGATGGAGACCAAGCGCCAGCTCGACGTGCTCGACCGGCGCCTTGCCGACAACGAATATCTCGCGGGCAAGGAGTATACGATCGCCGACATGGCGGTGTGGCCCTGGTACGGCGCGCTCGCCAAGGGGCTGGTCTATGGCGCCGGCGAATTCCTCTCGGTGCAGGATTACAAGAACGTGCAGCGCTGGACCGACCAGATCGCGCAGCGCCCCGCCGTGAAGCGCGGCCGGATGGTCAACCGCGTCTCCGGCGATCCCGCCAGCCAGCTCCACGAGCGGCATGATGCGAGTGATTTCGAGACGAAGACGCAGGACAAGGTCGAGGCGGCGACGTAGTTCGATCTTCGTAGGGTGGGCAAAGCGAAAGCGTGCCCACCATTCCTTGCGAGGTCGCGATGGTGGGCACGGCGCGCGAAGAGCGCGCCTTTGCCCACCCTACGGCATCTGATCACGCCATGCTCAGTTCGTGGCGTCCGACCACCATCCAGTGCACCTCGTCCGGACCGTCGGCAAAGCGCAGATGGCGGACGTCCTGGTACATCTCCGCGAGCGGGGTCCAGTGCGAGATGCCGGTGGCGCCGTGCATCTGGATCGCCTGGTCGATGATCTTGCAGGCGCGCTCCGGCACCATGGCCTTGACCATGGAGACCCAGACGCGGGCCTCCTTGTTGCCGAGCACGTCCATCGCCTTGGCCGCCTTCAGCACCATCAGCCGCATGGCCTCGATCTCGCAGCGGGCCTGCGCGATGATCTGCATGTTGCCACCGAGATGGGCGATCTTCTTGCCGAAGGCTTCGCGGGTGAGGCCACGCTGCACCATGAGGTCGAGCGCCTTCTCGGCCTTGCCGATGGTGCGCATGCAGTGATGGATACGGCCGGGGCCAAGGCGGAGCTGCGAGATCTCGAAGCCGCGGCCTTCGCCGAGCAGCATGTTCTCCTTGGGGACGCGGACATTGTTGAAGCGCATGTGCATGTGGCCGCGCGGGGCGTGGTCCTGGCCGAACACATACATGGGCCCGAGCACCTCGACGCCGGGCGTGTCGCGCGGCACGAGGATCTGCGACTGCTGCTTGCTCGGCGCGGCATCCGGATTGGTCTTCACCATCACGATCAGGATCTTGCAGCGGGGATCGCCGACGCCGGAGATGTAATACTTCTCGCCGTTGATCACCCATTCGTCGCCGACGAGCTTGGCCGTCGTCGAGATGTTCTTGGCGTCGGAGGAAGCGACGTTCGGCTCTGTCATGACATAGGCCGAGCGGATCTCGCCGTTCATCAGCGGCTTCAGCCACTTCTCCTTCTGCTCCTTGGTGCCGACGCGCTCCAGCACCTCCATGTTGCCGGTGTCGGGCGCCGAGCAGTTCATGCTCTCCGACGCCAGCGGGCTCTTGCCGAGCTCGGAGGCGATATAGGCGTAGTCGAGATTCTTCAGGCCCTGGCCGGTCTCGTCATCGGGCAGGAAGAAGTTCCAGAGGCCTTCCTGCTTGGCCTTGTTCTTGGCCTTTTCCAGCACCTCGAGCTGCTTCGGCGTGAAGCTCCAGCGATCTTCCTTGCCTTCGCCCGCCTTGGCGAACTCGATCGACATCGGCTCGACGGTGTCGCGAATGAACTTCTTGACGTGATCGTAGAGCGGCCGGACCTGGTCCGACATCCGGAGGTCGTTGAGCTCGTCGCCGGGATTGAGGGTGTAGTTGGTGGTGCGGGGAATATAGGTGTGTTTTGTCATTGTTCCTCCCGGGGACGCTGAGATCGTTCTGGGCGCAAGAATAGTCGCAGCGCGACCAAAGTGCGAGCGCGCATTTTTCACGCGCAGCCATGCCACGCGATGGAATATCGCGAGGGCGTTTGAAATGTTGTTTGAATGGGGGTGGCGAGGCGGCAGGTGCGCGCCTCACTCTCCGCCGTCATCGCCCGACTTGATCGGGCGATCCAGTATCCCAGAGGCGGCAGTGATTGAATCGAGAAAGCCGCGGCGTACTGGATTCCCCGCTTTCGCGGGGAATGACATCGAGGGTGTGGCTAGATCACGCCGGCATCCGATGCATCGCGCAGATCTTGTTGCCGTCGAGGTCGCGCAAATAGGCGAGATAGAGCTTGCCGCCCGGACCCTGGCGGATGCCGGGTGGATCCTCGATCGATTTTGCGCCGGCCGCGAGGCCCGCCGCGTGCCACGCATCGACCTGCTCCGGCGAATTGCAGGCAAAGCCGATGGTGCCGCCATTCGCGCACGTCGCCGGCTCGCCGTTGATCGGCTTCGACACCGAGAACACGCCGGTCTTGGTGATGTAGAAGATGCGGTGGCCGTCGACCCTGGCCGGCCGCACTTCGAGCGTGCTCAGCAGGTCGTCGTAGAACGTCTTGGCCTTGTCGAGATCGTTGGTGCCGATCATGATGTGTGAGAACATTTGCCCATTCCCTTCTGCGCTGACAAAACGAGAAGCCGTAGGGTGGGCAAAGCGCAGCGTGCCCACCACGACATTCGAAAATGCTAACCGTGGGCACGGCGCAAGAGCGCCTTTGCCCACCCTACGAGACTCAAAACGCCGTATAGCCGCCGTCGATCACGAAGGTGTCGGCGGTGTGATACGACGACGCCTTGCTCATCAGATACACCGCGATGCCGCCGAAATCGCTGGCCTCGCCGAAGCGGCGCACCGGAATGCGGGGCATGACGTTGGCGACGAACTTCTCGTTGGCCATGATGCCCGCGGTCATGTCGCTCTTGATCCAGCCAGGCAGGATCGCGTTCGCGGTGACGCCGTGGCGGGCGAGTTCGACGCCGAGCGCGCGGACCAGCGCGTTGATCGCGGCCTTGGTCGCGGCATAATGCTCGTTGCGCGCGGTGCCGAAGATCGAGGCGAGGCTCGAGGTCGCGACCAGCCGGCCGAAGGGGTCGCCCGCATTGGCGCGATCGGTCATGTGTCTCGCCGCGGCCTGGAAGGCGTGGAACACGCCGTCGAGATTGGTCGCAAACATCGTGCGCCATTCCTCCTCGGTGCGCTCGATGAAGGAACGCCGGCCACCGCCGCCGATGCCGGCATTGGCGAAGCAGCCGTCGACCCGGCCGAAAATGTCGAGCGTGGCCTTCATCGCGGCGTTGACCGAGGCCGGATCGGTGACGTCGCAGACGCGGCTGTCGACCTTGCCTGATAGCCCCGCCAAGCTCGCGGTAGCAGCCTTGTTCTTGTCGGGATTGCGGCCCCAGATCGAGACGTTGCAGCCCTGGCCGGCGAGCGCCTGCGCGATGCCGAGGCCGATGCCGCCATTGCCTCCGGTGATCACGGCCACGCGGCCGGAGAGGTCGAAAAGGTTCATGGCGCGTTTCCTGTTTTTGGGTATGCGGCGCATCAGCCGCTGCGCGCAAGATTGCTTGCTATGCTCTGATCACCATGGACAAGACCGCGCCAAAAATCAAATATGCGCCCCGGCAAAAGTAATTCCGGTCTGCGAAACTGACGCAGGCCGCAACTCACGAGGAAACCATGCAGTTCAAACACGTCACGCTCGATTTCGATGGCTCGGTCGCGATCCTCAGGCTCGACCATCAGGAGGTGATGAACGCGGTCTCCGTGGACATGCTGGGCGGTCTCGCCGAAGCGCTCGATACGATCGAGGAGAAGAAGGACGAGGTGCGTTGCGTGGTGCTGACCGGCGCGGGCCGGGCGTTCTGCACCGGCGCCAATCTGCAGGGCCGCAACAACCAGTCGAAGAAGACCAAGGCAGGCCTGACGCTGGAGACCGGCTTTCACCCGTTCCTGCGCCGCATCCGCAACCTGCATTGCCCGATCGTCACCGCGGTCAATGGCCCGGCCGCAGGCGCCGGCATGAGCTTCGCGCTGCTCGGCGACATGATTTTGTGCGCGCGGTCCTCCTATTTCCTGCAGGCTTTCCGACGCATCGGCCTCGTACCGGATTGCGGCTCGACCTGGCTGTTGCCGCGCCTCGTCGGCCGGGCGCGCTCGATCGAATTGTCGTTGATGGGCGAGCGGCTGCCGGCCGAGAAGGCGCTGGAATGGGGCCTCGTCAACCGCGTCTACGATGACGGCGTGCTGATGGAGGAGGCGATGAAGCTCGCGCGCGACCTCGCCAGCGGCCCGACGGTGGCGCTGTCGCTGATCCGCAAGCTCTATTGGGACAGCCCGGAAAATTCCTTCGAGGATCAGCTCAACCTCGAATTCCAGTGCCAGCTCCGCGCCGGCGACACCCAGGATTTCCGAGAGGGCGTCGGCGCGTTCCTGGAAAAGCGGCCCGCGCAGTTCAAAGGCAAATGATCGAGGCCGAGCTTTCACGCAGCGTCCGGCGCTGGTGCAAGGGCGCGACCGGCGTCACTGGCGCGGCCAAACTGTCGGGCGGTGCCAGTCAGGAAACCTGGCGCTTCGACATCACGCATTCCGATGGTGTGATCGGCGCGATCCTGCGCCGCTCGCCGAAGGGTTATGGCGCGGCGCCCACGCGCGCGGCCGGCCTTGCCGCAGAAGCGCAGCTGATGCAGCTCGCTTATGAGGCCGGCGTGCCATCGCCGCGTGTGATGCATGTGCTGGTGCCGGAGGATGATCTCGGCACCGGCTTCATCATGCAAAGGGTCGAAGGCGAGACCATCGCGCGCAAGATTCTTCGCGATGACGAATATGCGGCGGCGCGGCCGCATCTGGCGCGGCAGATCGGCTGCATTCTCGCTGGCCTGCATCGACTGCCAAAAGACAAGCTGCCTGAGCTTCGCAGCAGGTCGGCGACCCAGGAGATTTCCGAGTTCGAGCGCGATTATCGCAGCCTGAACTGGCCCAAGCCGGTGTTCGAGCTGGCGCTGCGCTGGCTGCGCGACAACGATCCGGGTCCGTCGGCCGAGGAGACGCTGGTGCACGGCGATTTCCGCAACGGCAATCTTATCATCGGCCGCGATGGCGTGCGCGCGGTGCTCGATTGGGAGCTCGCCCATCTCGGCGATCCCATGGAGGATCTCGGCTGGGTCTGCGTCAACTCCTGGCGGTTCGGCGAAATCGACAAGCCCGTCGGCGGCTTTGGCTCGCGCGAGGAGTTGTTCGCGGGTTATGAGGCCGCGGGCCGCCAGGTCGATCCCGCGCGCGTGAAATTCTGGGAAGTCATGGGCACGCTGCGCTGGGGCATCATGTGCGGCGGCATGATGCAGCGCTTTCGCGAGGGCCCTGACCATTCCATGGAACGCGCCATGATCGGCCGCCGTGCGAGCGAAACCGAAATCGATCTGTTGCGGCTGCTGGCGCCGCGCGGGAGCTGAAACATGCAGGACGAACCGACGCCGATCGAGCTGACCAAATCGGTCGCCGATTTCTTGCGCAATGACATCACGCCGCTGATCTCCGGCCACCAGGCCTTCAAGCTGCGGGTAGCCGTCAACATTCTCGATCTCGTGACGCGGCAGCTGACGCGGGAGGAGGGGAGTGATGCTGCGGAAGTGGTGCGCCTGCGCGCGCTGCTCGGCATGGACGGATCGGTAACCGAACTCAACCACGCGCTCGCCGAGCGCATCGCCAACGACGAGGTTGACCTCGCAACGCCGGGCCTAGCCGAGCACCTGTGGGCGACCACGATGGACAAGCTCGCCGTCGATCAGCCGAACTACGCGTCGTACAAAAGGGAGCTGGGGCGCGATTCGTAGGATGGGTAGAGCGCAGCGAAACCCATCATCTCAGGTTTCGCTCTGCCATCGATGGGTTTCGCTGCGCTCTACCCATCCTACGCAGCTGTCGCGAGGCGGCCAGACCTCTCCCCGTCATTGCGAGGAGCTCTTGCGACGAAGCAATCCAGAGCCTTTCCGCGGATGCATTTCTGGATTGCTTCGCTGCGCTCGCAATGACGGCGGAAAGACCGCCTACTTCCCCACCCATTTCGGCGGCCGTTTCTCCGAGAACGCCTTCGGGCCCTCGATGTAGTCCTGCGAGGCCACCATCGCCTTCACCGCCGGATAATCCCGTTGCTCCTCGATCGCCTGCTCCAGCGAGACGCCGAGCCCCTTCTGGATGGCCTGCTTCGAGGCGCGGATCGACATCGGCGAGTTCTTGGTGATCATCTCCGCCCAGCGCAGCGCGCCGGCGAGCGCCTCGCCCTGCGGCACCACCTCGTTGACGAAGCCGAGCTCATGGCCTTCCTTGGCGCTGACATGGCGTGCGGTGAGGATCATGCCCATGGCGCGCTTCAGCCCGATCTGCCGCGGCAACCGGTGCAGGCCGCCGGCGAGCGCGGCAAGGCCGACGCGCGGCTCGGGCAGGGCGAAGGTCGCAGTCTCCGAGGCAATGATGAGGTCGCACGCGAGCGCGATCTCGAAGCCGCCGCCCATGGCGACGCCGTTCACCGCTGCGATGATCGGCTTGTCGCAGTCGAAGCGCGCGGTGAGGCCGGCAAAGCCGCCCTTGTCCCAGCCGCGTTTTCCTCCCGCTGCCTGCCACTTCAGATCGTTGCCGGCGCAGAACGCCTTGTCGCCGGCGCCGGTGACGATCGCGACCCACTGCTCGGCATCCGCCGAGAAATCGTCGAACACTTTCTGCAGCTCGAAATGCGCATCGGTGTGCAGCGCGTTGTAGACCTCGGGACGCGACAGCGTGACGATCGTGATCGGCCCCTTGCGTTCCACCTTTGAGAATTTCAGCTCCATCGCGCGCTCCCGCATTTTCTTCCGAAGGAATATTGCCGGCATAGTACCGCGCGTCGGCGCTGGAGCACCATCGAATTGCGCTGGTGCGCCTTGCGTGCCTCACACGCCTCGCTTTGCTTGACTTGCACGCGCTCTTCTCCGCTTAATCGTGCGAAGCAAAAACGCGCCTAGCGCCTTAACGCAAAACGATAAAATCAATCCGGGAGAGAACCTGTGGATTTCTCATTGCCAGCCGATCTCGTCGCCTATCTCGGAGAGCTCGATCGTTTCATCGAACGCGAGATCAAGCCGCTGGAAGAGGCCGACGACAACATCCGCTTCTTCGATCATCGCCGCGAATGGGCGCGCACCGATTTCGAGAATGGCGGCCTGCCGCGCCATGAATGGGAAGCGCTGCTGCGCAAGGCCAAGGATCTCGCCGACGCCGCCGGCCACCTGCGCTTTCCGGTGCCGAAGCAATATGGCGGCAAGGATGGCTCCAACCTCTGGATGGCCGTGATCCGCGAGCACTTTGCCGCGAAGGGTCTCGGCCTGCACAACGATCTGCAGAACGAGCACTCCGTCGTCGGAAACTTCCCCGTTGTCACCATGCTCGACCGCTACGGCCGCGACGACCAGAAGGCGATGATCGACGGCTCGATCAAGGGCAAGTACCGCATCACCTTCGGTCTCACCGAGCCGCATCACGGCTCGGACGCCACCCACATGGAGACACGCGCGGTGCCGGCCACCCGCGACAACGTCAAGGGCTGGATCATCAACGGCGAGAAGATGTGGACCACAGGCATGCACGTCGCGACGCATTGTGCGCTGTTCGCGCGTACCAGCGGTAATGACGGCGATGCCCGCGGCATCACCTGCTTCCTGGTTCCGGCCAAGAGCCATGGCGTCAAGGTCGAGGAATACATGTGGACCTTCAACATGCCGACCGACCACCCCCGCGTCAGCTTTACCGACGTGTTCGTGCCTGAGGATGCGCTGTTCGGCGAGGTCGGCCGCGGCCTGTCGCTGGCGCAGTGTTTTGTCCATCAGAACCGCATCCGTCAGGCTGCGAGCTCGCTCGGCGCGGCGGTCTATTGCATCAACGAGAGTGTGAAATACGCGCGCGACCGAAAGCCTTTCGGCCGGGCGCTCGCCGAGAACCAGGCGATCCAGTTCCCACTGGTCGAGCTTGCGACGCAGGCCGAGATGCTGCGCCTTCTGATCCGCAAGACCGCCTGGGAGATGGATCAGCTCACCGAGGAGCAGATCGAGCGTACGCTCTCGGACCGCGTCTCGATGTGCAATTACTGGGCAAACCGCCTCTGCTGCGAATCCGCCGATCGCGCCATGCAGGTCCATGGCGGCATGGGCTATTCGCGCCACAAGCCGTTCGAGCACATCTACCGCCACCACCGCCGTTATCGTATCACGGAGGGCAGCGAAGAGATCCAGATGCGGAAGGTCGCGGGGTTCCTGTTCGGCTATATGGGCCCGGGGAAGCACTAGCGGCCTGCACCGCTCTCGTAGGGTGGGCAAAGCGGAAGCGTGCCCACCACCTCGCTCGCGACTGTTGAAGAATGGTGGGCACGGCGCTTCGCGCCTTTGCCCACCCTACGGCACTGCGGATCAATTCACCCGCCGGTCCTTCCCCGCCCAATACGGCTCCCGCAATTGCCGCCGTAAGATCTTGCCGCTCGGATTCCGCGGCAGCGCCGGCAAGAACTCCACGCTCTTCGGCGTCTTGTAGCCGGCGATCCGCGTCCGGGTGAAGTTGATGATGTCGGTGGCGCTCGCCTGTTTGCCGGGCTTCATCACCACAACCGCTTTCACCGCCTCGCCCCATTTGTCGTCGGGCACGCCGATCACGGCGGCTTCGGCGACGTCAGGATGATCGCACAGCGCGCTCTCGACCTCGGCGGGGTAGATGTTCTCGCCGCCCGAGATGATCATGTCCTTGATGCGGTCGTGGATGTAGAGATAGCCGTCCTCGTCCATGTAGCCGGCATCGCCGGTGCGCAACCAGCCGTCGCTGCGCAGCGTCGCGGCGGTCGCCTCCGGCAGGTTCCAATAGCCGGCCATGTTGGAGCCCGAGCGCGTCGCGATCTCGCCGACCTGCCGCGGCGGCAACGGCTTGCCGTCCACATCCAGGATCGCCAGCTCGATGCCGGGCAGCGCCTTGCCGGCCGAGCGCATCCGCTCCAGCCCCTCGACGTGATCCTCCGGCGGCAGCGCGACGATGGTGCCCGTGGTTTCGGTCATGCCATACAGCTGCACGAAGCCGCATTTGAAGACCTCGATGCACTCCTTCAGCAGCGCCGCCGGTATCGGTGAGGCGCCATAGAGCATGTATTTCAATCGCGAAAAGTCCACCGTCCTGGCGCGCGGCTGCCGCACCACGAACTGCATCGCCGCCGGCACCATGAACAGCTTTGTGATGCCTGATAGCTCGAAGAAATCCAAAATCTTGGTCGGGTCGAACTCGCGCGCGATGACGCCGCGGGCGCCGTGATAGAGGCCCATCACGCCCCAGCCGGAACCGCCGATGTGGAAGACCGGCATCGCCACCAGCGAGACGTCGTCGGTCGACCACCGGTTCCACTCCGGCTTGTCCTCGGCATTGCCGGATTGCACGAGGTTGAGGAAGTTGGCGTGGCTCAGCATCGCGCCCTTCGGCTTGCCCGTGGTGCCCGATGTGTAGAGCTGGATCGCGATGTCTTTCGTGTTGATCGGCACCCCGGGATCGTCGCCGCTCTGCGCATTGCGCCAGGCCGCAAAATCCTGCCATCCCGGCGCGCCGCCTTCCGTGGTGATAACCGTGCGCACGCCCGGCAGCTGATCCCTGATCTGGCGGACCTGCGTGATGAACTCCGGCCCGACGAACAGCACCGCGGCTTTGCAATCTTCGACGATGAAGGCGACCTCGGGCCCCGCGAGCCGCCAGTTCACCGGCGCCGTCACGACGCCGGCCTTCATCGCGCCCATCAGCAGCTCGAAATAGAGGTCGCTGTTCTTGCCGAGATAGGCGATGCGGTCTCCCTTCTTCACGCCCATCGCAATCAGCGCGTTGGCGACCTTGTTGGTCCTCGCGTCGAATTCGGCAAAGCTGGTGAGGCGGCCCTCGAACTCGTAGGCGATGGCGTTGCCGCGGCTTTTGGCGCGTTCGCGCACCATGTCGGCGAGAGTTGCCAATGGCTGTGTGAACATGTTTCTCCCGTGGCGTCTTGTTTTTATGCCCGGGAGTGTGGCGTCATCCGCGGGGGAAGACAAGGTGGGAGCCTCGCGGTCGTCCCGGACAAGCGCGCCTCAAGCGCGCGTAGATCCGGGACCCATAACCACAGGGAGAAGTTTTACGATAACTCGGAGTTACCGTCTCGCCCCACACTTCTCCCTGTGGTTATGGGTCCCCGCGTTCGCGGGGACGACAGGTGAGGGTGGGGCGAAAGCGTCAGCCCCTTACACGTCCTCGCCCTGGCAAGGCGCCATCACCCCCGCTTCGCCCGATCCTTCTCGTTCTGCGCCATGATGCTCTCGCGCGCGGTTTTCCAGTCGTCGTCGCTCCAGTCGCGGAGCTGGTAGAAATTTCCGCCCATGGCCAGCGCCTGTGCGCCGTCCATGGCGATGGTCTCGCCGTTGATCCAGTCGCAGCCGCCGGAGATCAGGAACACGGCGACGTTTTGCAATTCCTCCATTGTGCCGACGCGGCCCATCGGGTTCATCGCCTTGGTGCGCGCGCCAGCCTCGTCACCGGGCTTGATGCGCTTGCTCATGCCCTCGGTCGGGATTTCGCCGGGCGCGATGGTGTTGAGGCGGATGCCGTATCGGCCCCATTCGGCCGCGAGCGACATCGTCATGGCGTGGATCGCCGACTTGCTCATCGCCGACGGCACGACGTAGGGCGAGCCGTTGCGCACCCAGGTCGTGGTGATCGAGACCACGTTGCCGGGTTGCCTGGCCGCGATCCAGCGCTTGCCGATCGCCTGGGTCACGTAGAACGTTCCGTGCATGACGATGTTGGCGACGGCATCGAAGCCGCGCGGCGACAGGTCCTCGCTGCGCGAGATGAAATTGCCGGCGGCGTTGTTGATGAGGTCGGTCAGCGGCGCGTCGCGGAAGATGGTCTCCACCATCTCCTCGACCGCGAGCGCGTTGCGGATGTCGACACCGTGACTGGTGACGCGGCCGCCATACTCGGCCATCAGCTCGGTCGCGGTCTCGTCGCAGACGATCTTGCGCCGGCCGCAGATATGCAACTCGGCGCCGAGCTGGAGGAAGCGCGCCGCCATCGACTTGCCGAGCCCAGTACCGCCGCCGGTCACGAGAATGCGCCGTCCGGCCAGAAGATTTTCCTTGAACATGGCTGTTTCTCCCGTACGGATTGTCAGTTAATTGGTCGATTGACTAAATCCGGCCGCCGGCTTCCTGTAAAGCGGCACTGAACAAGAACAGGCAAGAACTAGGGGAGAATTCATCCATGGAAGAGCGCGTCTCGATCTCGATCTCGGAAGGCGTCGCCGATGTGCGCCTGATGCGCGCCGACAAGATGAACGCGCTGGATCAGGCGATGTTCGAGGCCCTTGTCGCCGCGACCGACCGGCTTTCGAAGGACAAGAGCGTGCGCGTCGTCGTGCTGTCAGGCGAAGGCCGCGCCTTCTGCGCCGGTCTCGACATGGGGCGTTTTGCCGCCATGAAGGAGAAGGGCGGCAACGGAATTCCGGGTGGCGAAAATCGCGATCTCACCAAGCGGACCCACGGCCAGGCGAATTTTCCGCAGCAGGCGGTGTGGGGCTGGCGTCAGCTTCCGGTTCCCGTGATCGCGGCCGTGCACGGCGTCGCCTTTGGCGGCGGCTTCCAGCTCTCGCTCGGCGCCGACATGCGCTTCCTCTCCGCGGACGCGCGGATGTCGATCATGGAGATCAAATGGGGTCTCGTGCCTGACATGGCGGGGACGCCGATCCTTGCAAGCCTCGTGCGCGACGACATTTTGCGCGATCTCACCTACACCGGCCGCATCTTCTCCGCGCAGGAGGCGATGAGTTACGGCCTCGCCACGCGCATCTGCGACGACCCGCGCGCCGCGGCGCTCGAAGTCGCGCGCGAGATCGCCGGTAAGAGCCCCGATGCGATCCGCGCGGCAAAACGGCTGCTTAACAATCTCTCGGTCGATCCGGGTCCGGCATTGTTGGCGGAGTCGGTGGAGCAGCAGAAGCTGATCGGCAGCGCGAACCAGACCGAAGCGGTGCGCTCGAATCTGGAGAAGCGCGCGGCAAAGTATGTTGACTAACGTTCTCCGTCATGGCCGGGCCTGTCCCGGCCATCCACGTTCTTGCCGAGGCGACGAATAGAACGTGGATCACCGGGACGAGCCCGGTGACGACGACTAACTGGCATCGTCGCCAAGCAACAAAGAAAAACAACAATGAGCGAAACGTCCCAATTCCTCGGCATCGTCTCCGGCGAGCGCCGCCGCACCCACACTGAGGTCGTAGCCCGCGCCGACCGCATCGCCTCAGGCCTCGCCAAGATCGGCGTCCGCCAAGGTGATTGCGTCTGCATGCTGATGCGCAACGACATCGCCTTCCTGGAGGCCGCCTACGCCGCGATGCGCCTCGGGGCCTATGGCGTTCCCATCAACTGGCACTTCAAGCCGGAAGAGATCACCTACATCCTGAACGACACCGGCACCTCCGTCCTGATCGGACATGCCGATATGCTGCACGCCTTGCGCGATGCGATCCCTGAGGGCGTCGCCGTGCTCAGCGTGCCGACGCCGCCGGAGATCCTGTCCAACTACAAGATCGATCCCGATCATCTGAAGACGCCGGACTTCGCCATCGATTTCGAATCCTGGCTCGCGCAATTCCAGCCCTATGACGGCCCGGTCGTGCCGCAGCCGATGAACATGATCTATACGTCGGGCACCACAGGCCATCCCAAGGGCGTGCGGCGCAATGCGCCGACGCCGGAGCAGCAGGCCGCTGGCGAGCGCATGCGCGCGATGATCTATGGCCTCAAGCCCGGCGCCCGCGCGATCCTGCCGGGGCCGCTCTATCACTCCGCGCCGAACTCGTTCGGCATCCGCGCCGGAACGCTCGGCGGCGTCCTGGTGCTGATGCCGCGGTTCGAAGCCGAAGAATTTCTGGAAGTGATCGAACGCTACAGGATCGACACCATCTTCATGGTGCCGACAATGTTCATCCGCTTGATGAAGCTGCCGGAGGCGGTGCGCAAGAAGTACGACGTCTCCTCGCTGCGCCACGTCATTCACGCCGCCGCCCCCTGTCCGGCCGACGTCAAGCGCGCCATGATCGAATGGTGGGGGCCGGTGATCTACGAATTCTACGGCTCGACCGAATCCAGCGCCGTCACTTTCGCGACGTCCGAGGACGCGCTGAAGAAGCCCGGCACCGTCGGCAAAATCTCGCCCGGTGCGGAGCTGCGCTTCCTCGGTGAGGACGGCCGCGTGCTCGGCGTCGGCGAGATCGGCGAGATCTATTCCCGTATGGCCGAGCTTGCCGATTTCACCTACCACAACAAGCCCGAGAAGCGCGCGGAGATCGACCGCGACGGCTTCATCACCTCGGGCGATGTCGGTTACATCGACGCGGATGGCTACGTCTTCATCTGCGACCGCAAGCGCGACATGGTGATCTCGGGCGGTGTCAACATCTATCCGGCCGAGATCGAGTCGGTGCTCCACGCCGTATCAGGCGTGCACGATTGCGCCGTGTTCGGCATCCCCGATGCCGAGTTCGGCGAGGCGCTGATGGCCGTGGTCGAGCCGCAAGCCGGCGTCATGCTCGAGGCCGCAGGTGTTCGCGCCGCGCTGAAGACGCATCTGGCGGACTACAAGGTGCCCAAGCACATCGAGATCCGCACCGGCCTGCCGCGCGAGGACTCCGGCAAAATCTTCAAGCGCCGCCTGCGCGATCCCTATTGGGAGCAGGCGGGGCGGAAGATCTGACAATTCCACGAGGACCTGTAGGGTGGGCAAAGCGAAGCGTGCCCACGAAATTCGCTTACGGAGACAGATCGTGGGCACGGCGCAAACGCGCCTTTGCCCACCCTACGAGATCAGGGACAAGGAAACATTTGTCATGAGCGACGCCGCGAACGAAGTCCTCTACACAGTCGCCGATCACATCGCGACCATCACGCTGAACGCGCCGGAGCGGATGAACACGATCTCCGGCCCGATGCTCAACGAGCTGGCGCGGCTCCTGACCGAAGCCAACGAGGACAAGGACGTCCGCGTCGTGATCCTCACCGGTAAGGGCAGGGCGTTCTGCGCGGGCCTCGACTTGCGCAAGGAGCGCGACGGCAACGGCCTCAGCGCCGCGTCCTCGCCGACCACGATTAATCTGCGCAACACGCCGCCGACGGTGTTGCAGGCAATGGACAAGCCGACCATCTGCGCCGTCAACGGCGGTGCCGCCGGCTACGGCATGGACACCGCGCTCGGCTGCGACATCCGCATCATGGCGGAAACCGCAAAGCTCGCCGCCGCCTTCGTCAAGCGCGGCGTGGTGCCGGAATCCGGCGGCACCTGGCTGCTGCCGCGCATGCTCGGCTGGGCCAAGGCCTCCGAGCTGATCTTCACCGGCCGCACGCTCGGCGCGCGCGAGTGCCTGGAATGGGGCCTCGCCAACGAGGTCGTGCCGGATGCCAAGCTGATGAACCGCGCCACGGCGGTCGCCCGCGAGATCGCCGCCAACGCGCCGCTGGCGGTGCAGGCCTCCAAGCGCATGATGCGGATGGGTCTCAACGAGAACTTCCACGACCATGTCCACCACGTCTATCTCCAGCTCCTGCCGTTGTTCAAAACCCAGGACATGGCCGAGGGTATGAAGGCCTTCATGGAAAAGCGCGAGCCGAAATTCGAGGGGCGGTAGCCGCCGGTTCGTAGCCCGGATGGAGCGCAAGCGTAATCCGGGACGGTGCTTGTGACAGAATCCCGGATTGCGCGGCGCTCCATCCGGGCTACCTTACCGTCTTAGCAGAGACAGATTTCGTGCCTATATAGACGGGACCATCCACCTGCGGATCATCCCATGGCTCCCGTTTCCATCCTGCTCAACCTGCTCTGGATCCTCTTCGGCGGCGCCTGGATGGCGTTCGGCTGGGTGATCGCCGCGGTCATCATGGCCGTCACCATCATCGGCCTGCCCTGGGCGCGGGCGGCGTTCAACATCGCCGTCTACACGCTGCTGCCGTTCGGCTCGCGTGCGGTCAACCGCTACGACGTCACCGGTATTGAGGACATCGGCACCGGCCCACTCGGGGTGATCGGCAACATCATCTGGTTCGTGCTCGCCGGCTGGTGGCTGGCGCTCGGCCACTTGTTGACCGCACTGGCGCTCGCGATCACGATCGTCGGCATTCCTTTCGCCTGGGCCCATCTCAAGCTCGCAGGCATCGCGCTCTGGCCGATCGGCAAGGTGATCGTGCCGGCGTGAGGCCAACTCGTGGCTCGTAGGATGGGTTTCGCAAGTGCACCTCATCCTTCGCGCTGCGGACATCAATGAGCATGCTCCCTCAGGGACGAATGCGAATGATCGTATTTCCCTTGCGTCGCCCGGTCGGATTTAAGGCGGCGACCGCATCGTCGAAGGTCGAGACCTTGCCGATGTTCGTCCGCAGTCGTCCATCCCGCACCCGCTGGACGATCTCACTGAGTTGGGCGCGATCCGACTCGACGACGAAGTCGACCGCCAATCCATCGGAGGGCCGCGCCTCGGCCGGCCCGACGATGGTCACCAATGTTCCTCCGGCTCGAATGCGTTCTACCGACCGCTTCTGTATGTCACCGCCGATGACATCGAACACCAGATCGACCTTGCCGACGTCTTGCAGCGAGGCTTTGTCGAGGTCGACGAACTCGTTTGCGCCCAGGTCGAGCACCGTTTGACGGTCGGCGGCGCGTCCGGTGCCGATGACGTAGGCGCCGGCCTCTCGTGCGAGTTGCGTCACCATCGATCCGACCGCGCCGGCCGCGCCGTGTGCGAGGATGCTCTGCCCCGATTTGAGACGGCCATGCTGGAACAGCCCTTGCCATGCGGTCAGCCCCGAGATCGGCAGGCTCGCCCCCACTGTGAACTCGACGTCGCCCGGCAGCGGCGCAAGATTGCGCGCCTCGATCGCCACATACTCGGCCAGCGTGCCGTCGCGATACCAGTCCGCCAGGCCGAACACCCGCTGTCCCAACACCAGCCCTGTCGTTCCATAGCCAAGAGCAGTGACCACTCCGGCCAGCTCGTGTCCAGGGATCGATGGTGTTCGGTTGCGATCGAGGCGATCAGTCCAGGTCGAAGGCCACGTCAGCTCAGTCGGGACAAATCCCGACGCATGAACCTGAACCACCACGTCGTTTATCGCAGCCTGCGGCTCGGGCCGGTCCACCAGCTTCATCCCCGCCGTTCCCGCGGCCTGTTCCGTTACAACGATCGCCTTCATTGGATCATCTCCTCAGTCATTGTCTCTTGATGCAACGATTGCAGTCAGCGTGAGCGCGACGGCTATCCACAAACTGCCAGACAGTGTGCAAGTGTCCGCGATCTGCATTGACCGGGCTCCCACTGAGCCGATCGGGATCGCTTCGGTCGTGGTGCTAGCAGTTAGATGCGTTACGCCCGGTCATGAAACCAGTACCAAGATTGCAAAATTCGGCTGTACCAAGAGCCATTGAGACGGCGAACAGATTGAGCTCGCAGGATGGTAGAGCGCGAGCGAAACCCATCAACCCGACCGTTGACGAGGCATGATGGGTTTCGCAAGGGCTCTACCCATTCTACGCGCAGCTCAGCCGCCTTCGCCCCCAATCCCTCGCGGTGCCGACGGGCAAAACACGCCCCATGCAGGTCAAGGGACAGGGTCGCAAAATATTCTGATTGACCGAATTCGCTCTTTCGGGTAAACCGCAAGACATTCCGGCCCGTCAAAGGGACGTTTCGCGATCGTCACGATACGTAGGCCGGGATGCGATGGACGCGGCAGCGCCGGCGCGTGACGGGATGGCAGGGCGGGCGACCCCTGTGAGCCATCGCGATCCGCGGCACGACACGGCGCGGTCACAGCGTTTCTTTACGGCGTTGGAAGCGAGCACGCGCGAGCTTTCACTGTCCGGGGAGGGACGTCCGCGGACGGCAAAAGCGTGTGGTCCTGACGCCCGGGGTCTGTGCGTCAAGGCTTGCGGTGATGGAGCGGCCCGACCGGGTGCGCGCATCGGTGATCTGCAAGGCGACGGGGGCAATAGTGCATCGCTCCCCGGGGAGAGCGCGCCATAAGCCGTAAAACCATTGCGCAGGGAAGGCCGGGATGTCCCGGCGTCACCTGTGGTCACCCCGCGTGCGTCTTCCGCGTGCGGACCCTGGGTGCCAGCCGGCGCCCGGCCTTCCCTGCGCCCTTTCTCTTCGATGAGGGCGAAACGGACAGCAAAGCTCGGGCGGAATACGCCGCGGGAAGGCGAAGGCGTGTCAATAGAGATAAATGGGAGAGCTCTCGTGCCCCGGACGCAGCGCAGCGCTCTCCCGGCGATGCGAAGCATCGTCCGGTTCAGCGGTGCGCTGCTGAGCCGGGGCCCAGAATGCGGCAACGTGCTCGGCGGCTCCTGGGTCCCAGCTCTGCGCAGCAACGCTAAGGGCGTTGCAGCGCGTCCGGGACACGAGCGTGGCCGGCAGTTTGCACCGCCGCCAACTTCGTCTTGCACTGCGGCAGAAAAATATCGCACACTCCACCAGACTGAGGAGCCGTAGGGAGCTCTTGAAGAGGAGCGAGCCATGTCCCTCCAGACCATACCATCCGACGCCACTGAGCATCGCCCCAACCGTCCCGAGGACGTTCAGGTGACGGAAGCGGAAGCCCGCCTGCGGGACGATATCCGCCTGCTCGGGCGTATCCTCGGCGACACCGTGCGGGACCAAGAGGGCGCCGAATTGTTCGACCTGGTCGAGCGCATCCGCCAGACCTCGATCCGGTTCCACCGCGACGAGGACCGGCTCGCCCGCCGCGAGCTCGAGCAGATCCTCGACGGTATGTCGACGTCGGAAACCGTGCGGATCGTCCGCGCCTTCAGCTATTTCTCCCACCTCGCCAACATCGCCGAGGACCAGAACAACATCCGCCAGATGCGCGCCCGCAGCGCGGGCAAGAGCACCGGCGTGCTGGCCGAGACGCTGGCCCATGCCAAGGCGGCGGGCATCGGTGCCGATGCCTTGCGCAGCTTCTTCAAGTCCGCGCTGGTCAGCCCGGTCCTGACCGCGCACCCGACCGAGGTCCGCCGCAAGAGCACCATGGATCGCGAGATGGAGGTCGCCGGCCTGCTCGACCGCCGCGAGCGCGTCGCGCTGACTGCGGAGGAGGCCGATGCCAGTGACGAGCAGCTTCGCCGCGAGGTGCTGACGCTATGGCAGACCAATCTGCTCCGCCGGACCAAGCTCAACGTGCTCGACGAGGTCGCCAACGGCCTGTCGTTCTATGATTACACCTTCCTGCGCGAGGTGCCGCGGCTGGTCAACGCGCTCGAAGACCGGCTGGAGGAGGGCGGCGAGCAGGCCGCCTCCGAGCTCGCCTCGTTCCTGCGCATGGGCAGCTGGATCGGCGGCGACCGCGACGGCAATCCCTTCGTCACCGCCGACGTCATGCGCGGCACGCTGCGATTGCAGTCGAGCCGGGTGATGCAGTTCTATCTGAACGAGCTGCACGTGCTCGGCTCGGAACTGTCGATCGCGGCGCATCTCGCCGACGTCTCCGAAGAGCTGCGCAATTTGGCGGAACGCTCGCCGGATACCTCGCCGCACCGGAGCGGCGAGCCTTATCGTCTGGCGGTCTCCGGCATCTACGCGCGCCTGACCGCGACGGCCGAAAAGCTCGCGGTCGAGATCACGCGCCGGCCGGTCGGCAAGGGCGCGCCATATGCGAGCGTGAAGGAGCTGCAGGCCGATCTCGATGTGCTGCACCGTTCGCTGATCTCCAACAATGCCCGCGTCATCGCCCGCGGCCGGCTGCGGCTGCTGCGGCGCGCGGTGGATTGCTTCGGCTTCCATCTCGCCCGGCTCGACATCCGTCAGAACTCGGCGGTGCACGAACGCACCATCGCCGAGCTGATGGATGCCGCCAATCCCGGCATGTCCTATCTCGCGCTCGGCGAAGAGGCGCGCATCTCGCTGCTCACCAACGAGCTGCGCTCGACGCGCGCGCTGGTCTCGCCCTTCGTCAAGTACAGCGACGAGACCATGGGCGAGCTCAACGTCTTCCATGCCGCCGCGGAAGCGCATGCGATGTTCGGCTCGGACGCAATTCCCCAATGCATCATCTCGATGTGCAAGGGCATGTCCGACATGCTCGAGGTCGCGGTGCTCTTGAAAGAGGTCGGCCTCGTCCATCCCTCCGGCCGCAGCGCCATCAACATCGTGCCGTTGTTCGAGACCATCGAGGATCTGCAGGCCTCCAGCGGCATCATGGACCGCATGCTGTCGCTGCACGATTACCGCCGCCTCATCGACAGCCGCGGCAGCGTGCAGGAGGTCATGCTCGGCTATTCCGACAGCAACAAGGACGGCGGCTTCGTCACCTCGGGCTGGGAGCTCTACAAGGCCGAGATCGGTCTCGTCGAAGTGTTCGAGCGGCATCACGTGCGGCTGCGCCTGTTCCACGGCCGCGGCGGCTCGGTCGGCCGCGGCGGTGGTCCGAGCTATGACGCCATCATCGCGCAGCCCGGCGGCGCCGTGAACGGCCAGATCCGCATCACCGAGCAGGGCGAGATCATCTCGTCGAAATATTCCAACGCCGAAGTCGGCCGCAACAATCTGGAGATCCTCGCCGCCGCAACGCTGGAGGCGAGCCTGCTTAATCCGCGCCAGAGCGCGCCGCGCCGCGAATACCTGACCGCGATGGACGAATTGTCGAACCTCGCCTTCAAAGCCTATCGCGGCCTCGTCTACGAGACCGACGGCTTCGTCGATTATTTCTGGGCCTCGACCGTCATCAACGAGATCGCGACGCTCAACATCGGCAGCCGTCCGGCCTCGCGCAAGAAGACCCGTGCGATCGAGGATCTTCGCGCCATCCCCTGGGTGTTCTCCTGGGCGCAGTGCCGCCTGATGCTGCCGGGCTGGTACGGTTTTGGCAGCGCGGTCGAGCAGTGGATCGCGGAGCATCCCGACAAGGGCATGCCGTTCCTGAAAGAGCTCTACAGGGAATGGCCGTTCTTCCGCATGCTGCTCTCGAACATGGACATGGTGCTCGCCAAAAGCTCGATCGCGATCGCCTCGCGCTATGCCGAGCTGGTGCCGGACGAAGCGTTGCGCGAGAAGATTTTTGGGCGCATCCGCCGCGAATGGCATTCCTGCATCGAGACGCTCCTGGACATCATGGGGCAGGACCGCTTGCTGCAGGGCAATCCGCTGCTGGAGCGCTCCGTGCGCCACCGCTTCCCCTATCTCGATCCGCTCAACCACGTGCAGGTCGAGTTGTTGAAAGAGCACCGCGCGCAGAACCCGGACGAGCAGGTGCTGCGCGGGATTCAGCTGACCATCAACGGGATTTCGGCGGGGCTGAGGAATACGGGGTAGGGGCTACACCTTCGGTCGTCATGGCCGGGCTTGACCCGGCCATCCACGCGCTTCAGCAATCGCGGACAGACGTGGATGCCCGGGTCAAGCCCGGGCATGACGAGGAGAGAGCAGGGCACTCAACA
Source organism: Bradyrhizobium sp. AC87j1 (assembly GCF_002936975.1). Lineage (NCBI taxonomy): Bacteria > Pseudomonadati > Pseudomonadota > Alphaproteobacteria > Hyphomicrobiales > Nitrobacteraceae > Bradyrhizobium > Bradyrhizobium sp. AC87j1. The sequence goes on along the minus strand of NZ_PTFE01000015.1, from coordinate 83,525 downwards.
GAAATGCGCGCCTTGCGTCTCCACATAGACCGCGTAGAGCGACTGGCTTGCGGTCATGAACAGGCGGTTGCGCTTCTTGCCGCCGAAGCAGACATTGGCGCAGGTCTCGGGCAGCAGGATCTGGCCGATCCGTGCGCCGTCGGTCGGCGCGAACACCTGCACGCCGTCATAGCCGGGACCGACCCAGCCGGCGCCGACCCAGATGTTGCCCTCGGTGTCGACGCGCAATCCGTCGGGGAAGCCCGACTTGCCGTCGAGCGTCATGTCGATCAGCTTCTTCGGGTTCGACAGTTTCGCGCCGTCGATGTCGTAGGACCACACCACGTTCTTGGCCTCAGGGTAATGCGTGATGCCGGTGTCGCAGACATAGAGCTTCTTGTAGTCGTGGCTGAAGGCGATGCCGTTCGGCTTGAACGGCTCGTCCGCGACCTTCGCAACCTGTCCGGTCTGGGTGTCCAGGCGATAGACGGCTTCCTTCTGGTGCGGCTGCAGCGAGCCGGTATTGGCGAGCTTGCCCTCGTAGATGCTGATCGCCCCGTAGCCGGGATCGGTGAACCAGATCGCCTTGTCGTTGGGATGCACCACCATGTCGTTCGGGCCGTTGAGCGGCTTGCCACCGGCCTGCTCGGCCAGCGCCGTCACCGAGCCGTCGTGCTCGTAGCGGACGAGGCGGGTGCGCTCGGCACTGAGCTGGCGGCCCTCGGTGTCGAACGAATTGCCGTTGGCCTCGTTTGACGGCTTGTGGAACTGCTCGGAGATATGGCCGTCATCGTCGAGATAACGCAGCTGCCGGTTGGCGGGGATGTCGCTCCAGACGAGATATTGTCCCTGCGAATTCCACGCCGGCCCTTCCGCCCACAGGCAGCCGGTGTAGAGCCGCTTGATCGCGGTGTTGCCGACCTTGGCCTTGAAGCGCTTGGGGTCGATGGCGATGATGTCGGGGTCGGGATAGCGCTGCGGCTCGGCATTGGCGCCGAAGTCGCGGGCGTCGGCTCGCGAGGCGAGGATGGTGGAGGCGGCGAGTGCCGCCGCGCCTTGGAGCAAGGTGCGGCGGCCGAGGCCGCCCGTTACAGAGGTATCGTCGGACTTGGTCAGTGTTCTTGTCATGGTTTCCTCCCAAAGTTGCGTTGGGAGGACACCATTCGCCTGCATTCGGGCGTAAACCGGAGCGATCTCTGACCAAGACAACCGGAGATCGCAGGGCAGGGATGCCGGAAATGCGGCTAGACGGGATCCCAGGTGAAGATGTCGGCGGAGCGGTCGAGCTTGTAGAACGAGCCCTTCAGCGCCGGCATGCCGTGTTCCGCGATCGACTGCGGTGTCCAGCCCTCGCTCCGCTGCACCGAGCGGATCGGACGGTTCTGGCTGAACAGGAAGATCTCGTTCATGCGCACGCCGAAGATCTGGCCGGTGACGTCCTTGGCGGCATCGGAGATCAGATAGCCGCAGAGCGGGGCGATCTTCTCCGGTCCCATCTGCTTGATCTTCTCGACCCGCGCCTTCTCGGCCTCAGTCTCGGTCGGGATGGTGCCGATCATGCGCGTCCAGGCGAACGGCGAGACGCAGTTGGAGCGGACGTTGAAGCGGCCCATGTCGAGCGCGATGGACTTGGACAGCCCGACGATGCCGAGCTTGGCGGCGGCGTAATTGGCCTGGCCGAAATTGCCAATCAGGCCCGAGGTCGAGGTGAAGTGCACGAAGGAGCCCGACTCCTGCTCGCGGAAGATCCGCGCGGCGGCGTGGCTGACATAGAACGAGCCCATCAGATGCACCTTGATGACGGCCTCGAACGCTTCCACGCTCATCTTGTGGAAGATCATGTCGCGCAGGATGCCGGCATTGTTGACAACACCGTCGAGCCGGCCGAAATGATCGGTCGCGGTCTTCACGATCTTGCTGGCGGGGATCGCTTCGGCCACCGACTCGAAATTGGCGACCGCGGTGCCGCCGCGCTTCTTGATCTCCTCGACCACCTCCTCGGCAGGCGCCGCGTTCGAACCGGCACCGTCCGAGGCTCCACCGGGATCGTTGACCACGACCTTGGCGCCTTCCGCCGCACAGAGCAGCGCGATCTCGCGCCCGATGCCGCGGCCTGCGCCGGTGACGATGATGACCTTGTCTTGCAGTGATTTCGTCATGTGGATGCCTCCTGTTGTGCCCGTCATTCCGGGATGGTGCGAAGCACCAGACCCGGGATCTCGAGATTCTCAGGTGCGCAATTGCGCACCATAGTTCGCGCTGCGCGCGCCCCGGAATGACGGTGCGCTACCTCTCGTTCGTAAACACGATCGTGCCACTCGCCGCGAACATGCCGCCGACGCCATGGCACACCGAAATCTTCGCGTTCGGGACCTGCGCCGGCGCGATGCCGCGCATCTGGCGCACGCTCTCCTGCAGCGCGTACATGCCGTACATCCCGGAGTGCATGTACGAGAGGCCGCCGCCATTGGTGTTGAGCGGCAGCTTCCCGCCGGGACGCGTATTGCCGTCGGCGATGAACTTGCCCGTCTCCTCATGCGGCATGAAGCCGAGATCGCCGAGACCGAACAGCGGCAGATGCGCGAACGCATCGTAGATCATGAGGTGATCGACGTCCTTGTGGGCGATGCCGGCCTCCTTGAACGCGAGGGGGCCTGCGGTCTTGAACGCGCGCGAGGAATTGAACGTCTCCATCTGGCTGACCATCGGCGTCTCCACGCTCTCGCCGGTGCCCATGATGTAGACGGGCTTCCTCGGAAAATCCTTGGCGCGATCGGCCGAGGTCAGGATCAGCGCGCCGCCGCCGTCGGTGACGAGGCAGCACTGCAGCAGGCGGAACGGATAGGCGATCATGCGGGAGTTGAGGACGTCGGCGACCGTGATCGGGTCCTTCATCATCGCGCGCGGATTCTTCGCGGCCCATTCCCGCTGCACCACCGCCACGGAGGCGAGCTGCTCGTGCGTGATGCCGTAGGTCTTCATGAAGCGCAGCACGGGGATCGGAAACATGCTGGGCGGACCGTAGACGCCGTAGGGCGCCTCGAACTGGCCCTGCAAGCTGTCGGCGGGGATCGAGCGCGGCGCCTTGCCGATCATCGACTTGCCGCTTTCGGCATGGGTGATCAGCACCGTCTTGCACAGCCCGGCCTCGATCGCCGCCGCGGCATGACGAACGTGCAGCATGAACGAGCAGCCGCCGACCGAGGTGCCATCCACCCAGGTCGGCTTGATGCCGAGATAGTGGCAGACCTGCTGCGGCGTCTCGACCGCGGTGGCAAAGCCGTCGATGTCGGAGAGCTTCAGTCCGGCATCGGCGATGGCATTGAGCGCGGCATCCGCGTGCAGCTGGAGCTGCGAGGCGTTCGGAATGACGCCAAGCTCAGTGGTCTCGGCCGCGCCGACGACGGCAACCTGGTTTTTGCGCATGGCTTATCCCTTCGCCGGACGAAACACGGGAAGGGTGATCTTGTCGTCGAGCGCCTGGAAGGCGACCTCGAGCTTCATGTCGAGCTCGAGCGCCTCGGGTGTTTGCGGACAGTCGATGATGTTGCTCATCATTCGCGGTCCCTCGGCGAGCTCGACCACGGCGATCGCGTAAGGCGGCGTGAAGCCGGGCGCGGCGGGACGGTGATTGATCACGTAGCTGTAGAGGAAGCCCTTGCCGCTCGCCTTGAAGATGCTGACCTTGCGCGAGGCGCAGGACGGGCAGAACGGGCGCGGCGGGAAGTAGACATGCGCGCAGGCGTCGCAGCGCTGCAGGCGCAATTCGCCCGCCTTCGTGCCGTCCCAGAAATGCTGGGTCTCCGGCGTCGGTTTCGGTCGCGCGCGCTGCGGTTCGGCCATGTCGGAACGCCCTCCCAGAAAGCAAATCTTGATAGGGCAGGCTTCACGCCCGCCCGTTTCGATCTTGATGCGACAATCGACCATGGTGCGTCAACGGTCCAGCAATACGCATGCATGCCATCATGCGCACAATGCTTGTGTCGAACTGAGGCAGCGCTATAGATTGCGCGCGACAATATTCCGTGAGACAGACATGCCCGAATTTCCGACGCTGGCGAAGCTCGCCGAAGACCTCGAAAGCGGCCGCACGACCGCCCGCAAGCTGGTCGAGGCCTGCATCGCCAGGATCGCCGATCCCGCCGGGGAGGGCCAGCGCACCTTCCTCCATGTCGACAAGGACGCCGCGCTCGCCGCGGCGGACGCGATGGACGGCTTGCGCGAGGCCAAGGCGGCGCCATCGCGCTATGCCGGCATCCCGATCTCGATCAAGGATCTGTTCGACATCAAGGGCCAGGTGACGCGCGCCGGCTCGCGCGCGCTCGACGATTCGCCGCCGGCCGAGCAGGATGCGGCGACGGTGGCGCGGCTGCGCAGGGCCGGCTTCGTCGTGATCGGGCGCACCAACATGACCGAGTTCGCCTATTCCGGCATCGGCATCAATCCGCATTACGGCACGCCGAAGGGCGGCTGGAACCGGGCCGTGGGCCATGTGCCCGGCGGCTCGTCCTCGGGCGCGGCGGTATCCGTGCTCGATGGCATGGCACACGGCGCGCTCGGCACCGACACCGGCGGCTCCTGCCGGATTCCGGCCGCCTTCAACGGCATCGTCGGCTACAAGCCGACGCAGCGGCGCGTGCCGCTCGATGGCTCCGTGCCCCTGTCGTTCTCGCTCGACAGCATCGGGCCGCTGGCACGATCAGTCAGTTGCTGTGCCATACTGGACGCCGTGCTCGCGAACGAGCCAATCGCCCCGCTGAAGCCGCGTCCGATCCAGGGCATGCGACTCGCGGTGCCGACCACGATCGCGCTCGACGACCTCGATGCTGAGGTAGCCGGGACGTTCGAGCGCGCCCTGAAGACGCTTTCCGATCATGGCGCCATCATCGAGCGCATCGAGATGGCGGAATTCCACGACATCGGTCCGATGAACGCCAAGGGCGGCTTTGCGGCTTCCGAGAGCTACGCCTGGCACCGCTATCTCATCACCTCCAAGGGCGATGTCTATGATCCCCGCGTCTCCGTACGGATCATGCGCGGCGAAGCGCAGAGCGCGGCCGATTACATCGATCTCCTCAACGAGCGCCGCTCGCTGATCGCCCGCGTCAACGTGCGCATTGCGCCCTATGATGCGCTGGTGCTGCCGACCACGCCCAACGCGCCGCCGAAGATCGCCGACCTTGCCGATGACAAGGCATTCACGCGCGAGAACATCCGCGCACTGCGCAACTGCACCCTGATCAACATGATCGACGGCTGCGCCATCTCGCTGCCCGCACATCGCCAGGGCGACGTTCCCGTCGGCCTGATGCTGGCGGGCGCGGGCGGCTCCGACCGTCGTATCTTTGAACTTGCTGCCGGCATGGAGGCCGTCATTCGTGTTTGACCTGACTTTCACCGTCGATGCCCAGGACACCACCACGCCGCTGACGCTCGCGATCGACCAGATGGTCATCGCCGGATGGACCGGCCGCGACCCCGTCGCGCGCGACAAGCACATAGCCGAGCTGCAGGAGATGGGCATCGCCCCGCCGGCCTCGACGCCGATTTACTACCGCGCCTCGGCGCGGCGGCTGACCCAGGAAGACAGCATCGAATGCACCGGCGGGGATTCCTCCGGCGAGGTCGAGTTCGTGCTGGTCGGCTGGCAGGGCCGCATCTTCGTCGGCTGCGGCTCCGACCACACCGACCGCAAGGTCGAGGCCTACAACGTCACCGTGTCCAAGCAGATGTGCGACAAGCCGATCGCCGCGACGCTGTGGGAACTCGAGGACGTCATCGGCCATTGGGACAGGATGATCCTGCGCTCCTACGCCACCATCAAGGGCGAGCGCGTGCTCTACCAGGAGGGCACGCTGGACGCGATGCTGCCGGTGAACGACCTGATCGCACGCGGCTTCGAAGGAGGAAAATTCCCCGACGGCTGCGTCATGTTCGGTGGCACGTTCGCAGCCAAGGGCGGCATCCGCCCCGCCGACCGGTTCGAGTTCGAGCTGGAAGACCCCGTGCTGAAGCGGACGATCAAGCATGGGTACGACGTGGCGACGCTGCCGGTGAGGGGCTGACTCGCTCCACACCCAGTGGGGGTGGAGGATAGTCGGTCCATAAGCGACGGGTCCGGTAGGGTGAGCAAAGCGACTTGTCCGCCATAGCTCGAAGAGCGACGGCGGAAGCGTGCCCACGTCTTGCGAAGACGTGGGCACGGCGCAAGAGCGCGCCTTTGCCCACCCTACGAGATCTCTCCGCCGTCATTGCGAGGTAGCCCTTGCGACGACGCAATCCAGACTGGTTCCGCGGCGGGATCCTGGATTGCTTCGCTTCGCTCGCAATGACGGGGAGACAGTCATCGGAAATCGGGTGGCGGGGTGAACGTCGGACTGCCAAGGTGATTGCTATGACAATGACCGCACGAAAATCAGACCAACGATCCGCTCCCGATCTCACGACCCATGTCGACGCCCTCGACTGGCCTCAGATCACGGCCGAACTCGACACCCAGGGCTGTGCCGTCCTGAAGGGCCTGTTGACGCCGGACCAGTGCCGCGCGATTGCCGCGCTCTACCCCGACGACGCGCACTTCCGCAGCCGCATCGTCATGGGCCGCCACGGCTTTGGCCGCGGCGAATACAAATATTTCTCCTATCCGCTGCCGGATCTGATCGCGCAGCTGCGCCCGGCGCTCTACGCGCATCTGCAAGGCGTCGCCAATCGCTGGAACGAGGCGATGGGGATCGACATCCGCTATCCCACCGCGCATGCCGCGTTCCTGAAGCGTTGCCACGAGGCGGGGCAGGCGCGGGCGACGCCGCTGCTGCTGCAATATGAGGCGGGCGATTACAACTGCCTGCATCAGGACCTCTATGGCGAGCACGTGTTCCCGCTGCAAGTCGCGATCCTGCTCTCCGAGCCGGGCCGCGATTTCATCGGCGGCGAATTCGTGCTGACCGAGCAACGGCCGCGCATGCAGTCGCGGGCCGAGGTGGTGCCGCTGGCGCAGGGTGACGCCGTCGCCTTCGCTGTGCATCACCGCCCGGTGCAGGGGACACGCGGCACTTACCGCGTTAATCTGCGCCATGGCGTCAGCCGCATCAGGTCCGGCCAGCGCCACACACTGGGTGTAATTTTTCACGATGCCAAATGAGCGGAGCGTTGACGGCTGATTTGTTCGATAGCGTTGCCGAAGCGCAGCCGTCGCGCGAAGAGATCGCGGACGGTGCCGTGTTGTTGCGCGGCTTCGTCAAGCCGATCGAAACCGAGCTGATCGCCGCCGTGCGCGCCATCGTGGCGCAATCGCCGTTCCGCCGGATGACCACGCCCGGCGGCCATTTGATGTCGGTGGCGATGACCAATTGCGGCGAGCGTGGCTGGATCACCGATCACACCGGCTATCGCTACGATCCGATCGACCCGCGCACCGGCGCGCCATGGCCGGCGATGCCGCCGGTGTTGCGTGATCTAGCTTTGCATGCAGCAGAGCAGGGCGGCTTTCAAAACTTCGCGCCCGATGCCTGCCTCGTCAATCGCTACGAGCCCGGCACGCGGCTGTCGCTGCATCAGGACAAGGACGAGCTGGATTATGCGGCGCCGATCGTCTCGGTCTCGCTCGGATTGCCCGCGACCTTCCTGTTCGGTGGCCTGGCGCGCGCCGACAAGCCGCGCCGCTTCCGCCTGGTGCATGGCGACGTCGTGGTCTGGGGTGGGGCCAGCAGGCTCGCCTATCACGGCGTCGCGCCGCTCGCGGAAGGTGAGCACGCGCTGCTGGGCCGGAAGCGGATCAATCTGACGTTTCGCAGGACGGGATAGAGGCCCGTCATTCCGGGGCGCGCACTAGCGCGAACCCGGAATCTCGAGGTTCCGGGTTCGGCTCTGCGAGCCGCCCCGGAACGACATCACGGCTTCGGCGGATGGATGAACGCCCACGGGCTGACTTCCGAATCGCGCGTCACTTCCACCGAAATCAGATACGGCCCGCCGTGTGCGAGCGCCTTCTCCAGCACGGCCTTGAACTGATCGGGCGCTGTGACACGCGTAGCCGCGACGCCAAATGATTCCGCGAGCTTGACGAAATCGGGATTGACGAGGTCGGACGCCACCACGCGGCCGTCGAAACGTTCGCGCTGGTCGCGGCGGACATTGCCATAGGCGTTGTTGTTGAACACCAGCGTCACCACGCCGATGTTGAACTGCACGGCGGTGGACAGCTCCTGCACGCCGAACATGAAGCCGCCGTCGCCGGTGATCGCCACCACTGGCTTATCCGGGTTCGCCACCTTGGCACCTAGCGCGGTCGGGAAGCCCGAGCCGAGCGTGCCCTGATAGCCCGAGGTGATGAAGGTGCGCGGCTGATAGATCGGAAGGCCGTACCAGGAGGCGAAGCCGACTTGCGACAATTCGTCGGTGACGATCGCGTTCGCCGGCAGCACCTCGCGCAGGATGTTGAGATACGCCATCTGCGGCTGGATGCGCTGGATCTCGGCTTGCGCGGTCGCGGTCGCTTCGCGGATGTCCTCCCGCCGGCCGCGGGTCCGCGCAAAGCCGACTTTCTTCACGGCCGCGACGAGATCGGCCGTTCCGGCCTTGGCGTCAGCGACGATGGCAGCATCGGCGAGGACCCGGCGCATCTCGGTCGGGTCGATGTCGATCCGAACGGATTTCAGCCCCTTCGGTTGATAGGGCCAGCGGAAGCCCGATGTCGGCAGCTCCGCGCGGGTGCCGATTGCGATCATCAAGTCGGTCGTCGGCCACAGCTTGTAGGCTGCGGCCATGGTGAGGCCCAACTCATGCGCATTGGAGACGATGCCGCGGCCGCTGCGGAAGGCGACCACGGGCGCATCGATCATCTCGGCGAGTTCGAGGATCTCGTCGCCGGCCTCGATCGCGCCGCTGCCGACGAAGATCATCGGCGCCTTGCTCGCCTTGATCAGCGCCGCCGCCTGCTTCACGAGATCCGGATCGGGCTGCGGCGCGGGCAGCGGCTCCAGCACCCGGGCAGCGGCGGTGTCCGCGCGCTGGGTGAAGACGTCCCAAGGCATCTCGACCGAGGCGGGGCCGCGCCGCCCCGACATCATCTCCTGGAAGGCGCGCGCGACGACCGTCGGCGCATTGCCGGGGTATTCGATCCGGTCCGCCCATTTCACATAGGTGCGCAAGGTCGCGAGCTGGTCCGGCATCTCGTGCAGATGGCCGCGGCCCTTGCCCAGAAACTGCGTCGGCACCTGGCCGGTGACGCACAGCACCGGCTCGTTGCAGCCCAACGCGGTGAGCAGCGCCGCACTGGCATTGAGCACGCCGGGGCCGGGCACCACGCTGAACACGCCGGGCTTGCCGCTGGATCGCGCATAGCCGAACGCCATGTAGCCGCAGGCCTGTTCGTGCCGCGCGCCGATCACCTTGAGCTGGGCCTGATGGAAGGCGTCGAACAGGCCGTAAACCTGCGCACCAGGCAGGCCGAACACGGTGTCGACGCCGTGGGCGACCAGGCCGCTTACGATCGCTTCGCCGCCGGTGAGGGTGGTCATTGCATCATTCCAATCTTGTTCAGGCTTCGTCGACGACGCCATTTCGCAAGCTGCCGATGCCTTCGGCCGCGACCTCGATGACATCGCCGGGCTTCAGGTACCGCGGGGGATCGAACCGGGCACCGGCGCCGGTCGGCGTGCCCGTGACGATGATATCGCCGGGGACGAGCGTTGCGAAGGTGGAGATATAGTTGATGAGATAGCGGAAGGAGAACATCAGCCGGCTGGTGCGATCGTCCTGCCTGAGCTCGCCGTTGACATGCGTGGTGAGCCTGACATCGGCGATCTGCGATTCCTGCACGTAGGGCACGAGCCATGGGCCGAGGCTGCCGCTGGAATCAAAGTTCTTGCCCTGCGTGACGTTGAACTTGGCGTGGCGCAGCCAGTCGCGCACCGAGCCTTCGTTGCACAGCGTCAGCGCGGCGATATGATCGAGCGCTGCGCTTTCCGGAATATGCCGGCCTTGCTTGCCGATCACCAGCACGATCTCGCCCTCATAATCGAGCTGCGCGGACGCCCGCGGGCGCACCAGCGGCGCGTCATGGCCGACGAAGGAGCGGGGCGAGCGCATGAACATGCTCGGATATTTCGGCGCGTCCTGACCGTCCTTATACTCGGCGTTGCGGTCGGGATAGTTGACGCCGATGCAGATGATCTTTTCCGGCGCGGGCACTGGCGGCAGCCAGGTGATGTCGGCGAGCGCGTGATCCGGCGTGCGGCCGGCGGCTTCCTCGGCAAAGCTCGCGAGCTTTCCGGCCGCGATCACCTCGCGCAGCGTCGGATAGTGTTTTGCGTAGCGCGCGGAGAGGTCGACGATGCCGCCCTGCAGGACAGCACCGTAGCTGACATCACCCTTGACGGAATAGGTGGCGAGGCGAGGAAGTTTCATCAGTCGGCCACCAGCACGTCCGCGACAAATTTCGGCTCGCGCACGGCTTGCCCGCTAAACAGCGAGCCCTGCTCGAACCAGGAGCGCGGCGCGGGTGCGCCCCACAGCGTCTGGCGGCGCGGATCGCGCAGCGACCAGCGCAGCGGCTCGTGGTCGTGATCCCCCGTGAAATAGTCGCTGGTATAGAGCTCGAGCCGGTGTCCGTCGGGATCGCGCACATAGAGGAAGAATGCATTCGAGATGCCGTGGCGTCCGGGGCCGCGCTCGATGTTCTTGACGAAGCCTTGGGACGCCATGACGTCGCAGAGATGGATGATGTTCATCGCCGTCGGCGTCCAGTAGGCGAAATGGTGCAGGCGAGGGCCCTTGCCGTTGGTGATCGCGAAGTCGTGGACATTGCCCTTGCGATGCATCCAGGCTGCGGCGATGCGGCCGTTCGGTCCATCCTCCTCGGCGTATTCGGTGAGACGGAAGCCGAGCCGGGCGTAGAACTCGACGGTGTCCTGCACCTCGGCGGCGAAGACGTTGAAATGATCGAGCCGCTGTGGATGGCAGCCCCGGTAGAGATCGTAGCGGCGGAGCAGATGCGGCCGGCGGTCCATCGACGCATAGAGCTCGATCTGGAAGCCGAAGGGATCTGTGAACTGCAGGGTCCGGCCTTGGAACGGCTGGTCGACGAAAGCGTAGGCGAGGCCGTTCTCGGACAGGAACGCGGCGGCCTTGTCGAGATCCCCGTCGTTGCCGAGCTTGAAACCGAGCCGCGCGCACGCCGGCGCTGCTGCTTTCCGCAGCACCAGGGAGTGATGCTGATGCTCTTCGGCGGCGCGCAAGTACACGACCTTGTCGTCGGCGTCCTCGACATGCAGACCGACAATGGTCTCATAGAACTCGCGGCTCAGCTTCAGGTCGGTCACGTCAAGCACGACGTGGCTGGAGCGGATGATGTTGAACGGCGGCTCGAAGATGTGTTGCGGTACGGGCATTTGCGTTTCCCCTCGGCTCGGTCGTCATTCCGGGCGGCTCGAAGAGCCGAACTATGGTGCGCAATTGCGCACCTGAGAATCTCGAGGTTCCGGATTCGCTTCGCGCTCCGGAACGACGAAGCGTTAAATTCCCAGTTTCTGAATCTTGTGCGTGCCCCGCGCCAGCGAGACGTGCTTGGTTTCCATGTAGAAATCGAACGAGTAATCGCCGCCGTCGCGGCCGATGCCGGAGGCTTTCATGCCGCCGAACGGCGTCGGCAGATGGCGGACATTCTCCGAGTTCAGCCAGATCATGCCGGCCTCCAGCGCATCGGCGACACGCAGTGCGCGGCCGACATCGTTGGTCCAGACATAGCCGGTCAGGCCATAGCGGATGTCGTTGGCGATCTCGATGGCTTCAGCTTCGTCCTTGAAGGGCAGCACGGTGAGGAACGGGCCGAACACCTCCTCCTGCGCCACGCGCATCTTTCCATGCGCGCCGGTGACCAAGGTGGGCTCGACATAATGCCCGCCGCCCGGGCCGTCATGGGCCTTGCCGCCGACGGCGATCACAGCGCCGTCCTGCCGCGCGACGTCGAAATAGGAGCAGACTTTTGCCAGATGCCGCTCATGGATCAGCGGCCCGATCTCGGTGGCGGGATCGAGCGGATGGCCGACCTTAAGCGCCTTCACGCGCGCGGTGAGCTTCTCCGTGAACTTGTCCGCAATGCCGGCCTGAACCAGGAGGCGGCTCGATGACGTGCAGCGTTCGCCGTTGAGCGAGTAGATCATGAGCACGACGGCATCGAGCGCGCGGTCGAGATCGGCGTCGTCGAACACGATCACGGGGTTCTTGCCGCCGAGCTCGAAATGCACGCGCTTCAGCGTCGGCGCACCCTGCACCATGATCGCCGAGCCCGTCGCGCTCTCGCCGACGAAGCCGATCGCCTTGATCGCGGGATGCTCGGTCAGCGCCTTGCCGGCCTCTTCACCAAAGCCGTGGACGGTGTTGAGCACGCCGTCGGGAACGCCGGCCTGCTTGACGAGCTTGCTGAGCATGTCCGCGGTGACCGGCGACCATTCGGCCGGCTTGTGCACGACCGTGCAGCCGGCAGCGAGGGCAGGGGCGATCTTCCAGGTCGAGAGCATGAACGGCGTATTCCACGGCGTGATCACACCGACCGGGCCGATCGGCACGCGCGTCGAGATATTCCAGTGCTCGTCGCTCGGCGTATTGAGGCCGTCGCGCGCCTCCGCGCATTTGTCGGCGAAGAAGCGGAAGTTCTCGGCGGCGCGGATCGCGGCCTTCGCCATGAAGCGATAGGCCTGGCCGGTGTCGATGCATTCGAGCACCGCGATGTCGTCGGCATTGTCCTCGATAGCGTCGGCGACGCGATGCAGCAGCTTCTTCCGCATCGCCGGGCCCATGTCGCGCCAGGACTTGAAGGCAAGCGAAGCGGCCGTTGCGGCGCGGTCGATGTCCTCGGCTGTGCCGCGCGCGACGCTTGCGAGCGTTGTGCCGTCGACCGGTGACTTCGTCTCGAACGTCTCGCCGGAGATCGAGGCAACGGTCTTGCCGTCGATCATGTGACCGATGCCGTCGGCTCGCAGCTTGTTCAGCAGCGGTGCGACGCGGTCGCGGTTGGCCTGGAATACATCGGCTTTCGGGCTGGGCTTATCCATGGGCGGCTTCCGCTTTCAGGGCGTCGTGGATGTTGTTGCGCTTCCAGCTGGTGTCCTTGTCGTTGATCTGCATGTCGAACGACAAAGCGAACTTGCTGGCAGCGAAGACGGGATCGAGATGTCGGGAGAGTGCCTGGAAGACGTGCTCGCCGGCCTGCTGCCGCGTCTTGAGATCGCGGCCCTCGCCGATGCGCAGGACCATGTCGAGGAAGCCGTAGTCCTGCCTGTTATCGGCGATCGCATAGTGCTCGCACCTGATGGCGCGGACGCGGATGCCGCCGAGCGGGAAGATGCCGGTCTCGACCGCCGCCTTGCGCACGATCTCGCACACCGCCGCGATATCGAGGCGGCCATCGAGATTGGCCGAATATTCAATCGTGAAATGCGGCATCGCGGTTTCACTCCCTCTATTCTTATGCGCCTAAGCGAAGTAGCAGCTGACCGAGCCGTAGGCGCCATAATCGGCTTGAATTGTGTCGCCCTTGCGGGTCTCGATCGGACGGATGAAGGAGCCCGCAAGCACGACCTGTCCAGGCTCCAGCGCAAGGCCGAGCGGCGCGATCTTGTTGGCGAGCCAGGCGACGGCGGTCGCCGGATGATTGAGCACGCCGGCGGCAAGGCCGGTCTCTTCGAGCTGGCCGTTCCGAAAGCACAGCGCGCCGATCCAGCGCAAGTCTGCGTCGAGCGGGCGGATCGGCCGTCCGCCGAGCACGATGCCGGCATTCGCCGCATTGTCGGCGACGGTGTCGAAAATCTTTCGCGTCGCTTTGGTCTGGGGATCGACGCGCTCGATCCGCGTGTCCAGGATTTCCAGTGCCGGCACGACGAAGTCGGTGGCGTTGAGCACGTCGAACAGCGTGCAGTCGGGCCCCGCGAGCCGCTTGCTCATGACGAAGGCGAGCTCGGCCTCGACGCGTGTCGCGATGAAGCGCTCGGTCGGAATGATCCCGCCATCGGCGAAGAACATGTCGTCGAGCAGCACGCCGGAATCGGGCTCGTCGATATTGAGCGCGCTCTGCATCGCCTTCGAGGTCAGGCCGATCTTGTGGCCCTTGACGATGCGCCCCTCGGCGATCTTGACGTCGACCCAGGCCTTCTGAATCGCGTAGGCATCGGTAATGGTGATGCCGGGGAAATCCTGCGACAGCTGCCGGATCTGCACGCGGGTCTTCTCCGCCTCGTGCAGACGCCTCGCGCAAGCTTGGATATCGTCGTTGGAAAGCGCCATTTGTGATCTTACAAATTGGGGTGCCGGGAGATACTTAACATGTTAAGTTAATGCGTCAAACACAATTTCGGCTTGCTGCACTGCAAACGTTTTGCGGTTTGAAAGGGCATCATGGTGAAGAGACCGGCTGATCCAGCCAACGGAAACGCGCTTGCCGCCCGGCAGGTGCCGATGCGCGATTTCTCCCGCTCGCTGCCAATGTCGCTGCTGCGGGCCCGCGAAGCGGTGATGCGGCAGTTTCGTCCCTCGCTGCGCGAGCACGGCTTGACCGAGCAGCAATGGCGCATCCTGCGTGCACTGGCGGCGATCGAGGCGGTCGAGGTGACGGAACTCGCGCGCACGGCGTTCCTGCTCGGCCCGAGCCTGTCGCGCATCCTGCGCGATCTCGAGGCGCGCAATCTGATCGAGCGCAAGACGGCAAAGGCGGACCAGCGCCGCAGCATGGTCTCGATCTCGAAAGAGGGCGTGAAGCTGATGGCCTTGGTGGCGCCGACGTCGGAAGCGATTTATGCCGAGATCACGCGACGCTTCGGCGCACGCAAGCTCGCCGAATTGCAGGAGATGCTCGGCGCGCTCGAGCAGAGTCTTGCAGAGCTTGGCGCAAGCGAGGAGGCAAGTGCGGAGGAGTGAGCGCGTGATGGCCGGAACCGGGGGCGTCGGGCGATGGTTTGACGTCGATTCGAAGGTGGTTGACGCTGGCCGTGTCGATGCCGGGGAGGTTAAACTGCCCATGCACACCGCCAGGCCGATGCGGGGATCGGGAGGTGCCGATTCCGGGCGATCCGGGGCGGAAAATCGTGACAGCGCGGACCCGAAAGGGCGTCCCTTGCCGGATGACACCCCGGGCGGCAATAGTGGGCGCCGCCTGCGAGGTCGGTGTCAGCGAAGTCAGTATCCAGCGCGAGCGCATAGGCGTTGCGTCATTGCGAGCGTAGCGCGGCGCTCCGGTTCGCGCTAACAGCGGGTCGTGCTGTCGCGGCGCTCGTCATGGTGACGAAGGTCCAAACAACAAAGAAGGAAGGCAACGTGGCGAACAAGGTCAAGGAAATCTGGAAGTCGGGCAAGGCCGTGGTCAACGCGTGGCTCGCTATACCCTCCGGCTTCTCGGCCGAGATGATCGCGCAATGCGGCTTCGACAGCGTCACCGTCGACATGCAGCATGGCGTGCAGGACTATCTCTCGATGGTGCAGTGCTTCCAGGCCATGGACAAGCACCCCGTGACCCCGATGGTCCGCGTGCCCTGGAACGAGCCCGGCATCATTGGCAAGGTGCTCGACGGCGGCGCCTATGGCGTGATCTGCCCGATGGTCAACACGCCGCAGGAAGCCAGGAACCTGGTCTCCTATTCCAAATATCCGCCGCAGGGCGTGCGCTCCAACGGCCCGATCCGCGCCGGCATGTACGGCACCGCGGGCTCGTATCAGAAGACCGCGAATGCCGACACCATCCTGCTGCCGATGATGGAGACCAAGACCGCGGTCGAGAACATGGAAGCGATCCTCGACGTCGAAGGCATCGACGGCGTCTATATCGGACCGTCCGACCTCGGCTTCTCCTACGGCCTTGAGCCCAAGCTCGACCGCAGCGAGCCCGAGATCCTCGCGATCTATGAGAAGATCATCAAGGAATGCGGCAAGCGCGGCCTCAACCCGGGCATCCATTGCAGCGGCGCCGAAGGCGCAGCGCGCGCCATCAACATGGGCTTCAAGCTGGTGACGCTGTCGAACGAGGTCGGCCTGATGACGACCTACGCCAAGATGCAGGTCAATGCGACCCGCAAGGACTCGGGCGGGAAGGCCTAAGAACTCGCGAATGGCGAATGGGGGGTAGCGAATAGGTGCTGCTCCCCACTTTCCATTCGCCACTCGCTACTCACTATTCGCCCAAGGAGACCTGCCATGACCATCAGCCCCGTCATCCGCCTGCATCCCGATGATGGCGTGCTGATCGCGCGCGCCAGCCTGCCGCCCGGCACCGTCGTTGCCGACGGCGTGACCACGGTCGAGCGCATCCCCTCCGGGCACAAGGTCGCGATCAAGCCGATCGCTGTGGGCGAGCCTGTCATCCGCTACGGCCAGATCATCGGCTTTGCGACCATTCCGATCGCGCCGGGCCAGCACGTGCACGTGCAGAACATCGGCATGGGCGACTTTTCAAAAGACTATGCCTATTGCGCCGACGTCAAGCCGACGCCGAATTTCGACCTGCCGGCGACCTTCGAAGGCATCCGCCGTCCGGACGGCCGCGTCGCCACGCGCAACTATATCGGCATCCTCACCTCGGTGAATTGCAGTGCGCATGTCGCAAGCCTCGTTGCCGACGTCTTCAAGAAGAATCCCTTCACCGGCGACAATCCGCTCGCTGACTTCCCCAATGTCGACGGCGTGGTCGCGCTGACCCACAAGACCGGCTGCGGCATGACGCAGAACGAGCCCTTGGCGCTGCTCCGCCGCACGCTCGGCGGCTACGCGCGCCACGTCAATTTCTCCCACGTCATCGTGCTCGGCCTCGGCTGCGAGGTGAACCAGATCGGTGGTCTGATGGAGGAGCAGAAGCTCGCGGGACGCCTGCGCGCGATGGACATCCAGGAGGTCGGCGGCACCCGCAAGACGGTGGAGGCGGGCATCGCCTTCGTGCGCGAAGCGCTGGCCGACGCCAATAAGGTTAAGCGCGAGACGGTGCCGGCGAGCGAGCTGACGGTCGCTCTACAATGCGGCGGCTCGGACGGCTATTCCGGCGTATCCGCCAATCCGGCGCTTGGCGCCGCGAGCGATCTCATCGTGCGTCACGGCGGCACCGTGATCCTGTCGGAGACGCCGGAGACCTACGGCGCCGAGCATCTGCTGACGCGCCGCGCCGTCAGCCGCGAGGTCGGCGAGAAGCTGGTCGACCTGATGCGCTGGTGGGACGAATACACGGAGCGCGAAGGCGCCGAGATGAACGCCAATCCGAGCCCCGGCAACAAGGCCGGCGGCCTCACCACCATTCTGGAGAAGTCGCTCGGCGCGATGGCGAAGGCCGGCACCACCAATCTCGTCGAGGTGCTGCGTTACGCCGAGCCCATCACCAAGAAGGGTTTTGTCTTCATGGACACGCCCGGCTACGACCCTGTTGCGGCAACCGGGCAGGTCGCCGGCGGTGCCAATCTCGTCTGCTTCACCACGGGCCGCGGCAGCGTGTTCGGCTGCAAGCCGGCGCCCTCGATCAAGCTCGCGACCAACACCCCGATGTACAAGCGCATGGAAGAGGACATGGACGTCAATTGCGGCACTATCCTCGAAGGCGAGGAGAGCGTCGAGCAATGCGGCCAGCGCATCTTCGATCTCATCCTCAAGACGGCCTCGGGACAGCCGACCAAGAGCGAGAGCTTTGATTTCGGCGGTGCCGAGTTCGCGCCCTGGGTGCTCGGCGCGACAATGTAGCCGCGCTTCGCGCGCGAGGCAGCGCGTCAACAGCGCCTCCGAACGCGTCCACGGCGAAGTCGAGACGCTCCTGCATCGGGTTTGCGGAGACATACCCCTCATCCGGCGCTTCGCGCCACCTTCTCCCACAAGGGGAGAAGGAAGAAAGCACTCGGCCCGCATCTTACCTAGGCACGGCCTGCCCGTTGTTAGTGCTTGATCGCATCCACATCAGGTGTTCTGCTCAAAAAAGCTGCTGGAGCATCGCATCCCGTGTCGATCTACGTCGCATTACACCACGTCACGCACTACAAATACGATCGCCCGATCGATGTCGGCCCGCAGACCATCCGCCTGCGGCCGGCGCCGCATACGCGCACGCCGATCATGAGCTATTCGCTCAAGGTCACGCCATCCAACCATTTCGTGAACTGGCAGCAGGATCCGCAAGGCAACTGGCTCGCCCGCTACGTCTTCCCGGAGAAGACGACCGAATTGAAGATCGAGGTCGACTTCACGGCGCAGATGACCGTGGTCAACCCGTTCGACTTCTTCGTCGAGCCCTATGCCGACAGTTTTCCGTTCGACTATCCGAACGACCTGAAGACCGAACTGGCGCCTTATCTGGAGACCATCAAGCCCGATCGCCTGTTTGCGAAATATCTCGATTCGATCCCCCAGGACGCTCCGAACACGGTCAACTACCTGGTCGATCTCAACCGCGAGCTTTCGAACAAGATCCGCTACATCATCCGCATGGAGCCCGGCGTGCAGACGCCGGAGGAGACGCTCGCCTCGGGCGCAGGCTCGTGCCGCGACTCCGCCTGGCTCCTGATCCAGACCTTCCGTCATCTCGGCCTCGCCGCGCGTTTCGTCTCCGGCTATCTCATCCAGATCCGTCCCGACATCGACCCGATCGAGGGGCCGCCGGAAGTGGAGAACGACTTCACCGACCTGCATGCCTGGGCCGAGGTCTATCTGCCCGGCGCCGGCTGGATCGGTTTTGACGCGACCTCCGGCATGCTCGCGGGCGAGGGTCACATCCCGGTCGCCGCCACGCCGCATTATCGCTCGGCTGCGCCGATTTCCGGCAGCGCCGGCTTTGCCGAGGTCGAGTTCGCTTTCGATATGAGCGTCCGCCGCATCCGCGAAGCGCCGCGCATCACCAAGCCTTTCTCCGACGAATCCTGGGCGCGGCTCAACGATCTCGGCGAGCAGGTCGACGGCGATCTCGCCGCGCAGGACGTGCGGCTCACCATGGGGGGCGAGCCCACCTTCGTCTCGGTCGACGATCTGGAAGCTGCGGAGTGGAATACGGAGGCCGTCGGCCCGACCAAGCGCGCACTGGGCGACGATCTGATCCGCCGCCTGCGCACGCGCTTCGCATCCGGCGGCCTTCTGCATTACGGCCAGGGCAAATGGTATCCCGGCGAAACCTTGCCGCGCTGGGCCTTTGGCTTGTATTGGCGCAAGGATGGCGTGCCGATCTGGAAGAACGCCGACCTCATCGCCAAGATCGAGAATCCGCGGCGCGCCGAGACGAAGGATGCTGAGGCCTTCATGGAGGGCACGGTGGCGCGGCTCGGGCTCGATCCCGGCTACATCATCCCGGCTTACGAGGACACTGCCTACTGGCTCCAGAAGGAAGCCGATCTGCCCGTCAACGTCGATCCGTCCGACCCGAAATTGTCCGATCCGGAAGCGCGCGCGCGGATGGCGCGCGTGTTCGACGACGGCCTCAACACGCCGCGCGGCTTCGTGCTGCCGGTGCAGCGCTGGAACGCGCCGCCACGCTGGCGCAGCGAGCGTTGGGCTCTCCGGCGCAATCATCTGTTCCTGATGCCCGGCGATTCCCCGCTGGGCCTGCGCTTGCCGCTCGGCTCGCTCGGCTACGTCCCGCCCAATCAATATCCCTACATTATCGAGCGGGATCCGATGGAGGCGCGGGGCAAGCTGCCGGTGTTCAGCCTACCGGCGCGCCCGGAATCGCCGCCGCGGGTCGAGCCCGAGCATCTCAACACGTCTGTTCCGGTGCGTACTGCGCTGTCGATCGAAGTCCGCGACGGCGTGCTCTGCGCCTTCATGCCGCCGGTCGAGCGGATCGAGGATTATCTCGAAATGATCACGGCGCTCGAAGCCACAGCGGAGGAGATGCAGCTCCAGGTCCATGTCGAGGGCTATCCGCCGCCATTCGATCCGCGCGTCGAGGTCATCAAGGTGACGCCCGATCCCGGCGTGATCGAGGTCAACGTCCAGCCGGCAAAGAATTGGCGTGAGGCGGTCGACATCACCGTCGGGCTCTATGAGGATGCCGCCAAGATTCGCCTCGGCGCCAACCGCTTCCTGGTCGACGGCCGCCACACCGGCACCGGCGGGGGCAACCACGTCGTGGTCGGCGGCTCCTCGCCGCAGGACTCACCGTTCCTGCGCCGGCCCGATCTGCTCAAGAGTCTGGTCTTGTACTGGCAGCGGCATCCGTCGCTGTCCTATTTCTTCTCCGGCCTGTTCATCGGCCCGACCAGCCAGGCGCCGCGCATCGACGAGGCCCGCCACGACAGCATCTACGAGCTCGAGATCGCGCTCTCGCACGTGCCGCCGCCGGGCTACCAGACGCCGCTGTGGCTGGTCGACCGGCTGTTCCGGCATCTGCTGGTCGACATCACCGGCAACACCCATCGCGCCGAGATCTGCATCGACAAGCTCTATTCGCCGGAGGGCTCGACCGGCCGGCTCGGCCTCGTCGAATTCCGCGCCCTCGAGATGCCGCCCGATCCGCGCATGTCGCTGGCGCAGCAGCTCTTGATCCGCGCGCTGATCGCGAAGATGTGGCGCGAGCCGCAGGCCGGCAAGTTCGTGCGCTGGGGCACGGCGCTGCACGACCGCTTCATGCTGCCGCATTTCATCTGGGAGGATTTTCTCGACGTTCTCACTGAGCTGAAGCAGTTCGGCTATCCGTTCGAGCCGGAATGGTATCTGGCCCAGCTCGAATTCCGCTTTCCCGCTTTCGGCCGCGTCCATCATGGCGGCGTGACGCTGGAGCTGCGTCAGGCGCTGGAGCCCTGGCACGTGCTGGGCGAGGAGGGGTCGGCCGGCGGCACCGTGCGCTATGTCGATTCATCGGTCGAGCGGCTTCAGGTCAAGGCGGAGGGTTTTGTCGAGGGCCGCCACATCGTCACCTGCAACGGCCGCCGCCTGCCGATGACCTCGACCGGCCGCTCCGCCGAGGCTGTCGCCGGCGTCCGTTTCAAGGCCTGGCAGCCGGCCTCCGGCCTGCACCCGACCATTCCGGTGCATGCGCCCCTGACCATTGATCTCATTGATACCTGGAACGGCCGCTCGCTCGGCGGCTGCGTCTACCACGTCGCCCATCCCGGCGGCCGCAGCTACGACACCAAGCCGGTCAACACCTATGAGGCCGAGGCGCGGCGGCTGGCGCGCTTCCAGGACCACGGCCATACGCCGGGGCCGGTCCAGCCACCGCCTGAGGAACGCACAAATGAGTTTCCGCTGACCCTCGACTTGCGGACCCCGCTCCTGCAATGAGTATGATGGTGGGGCAGGGAGAGGCGCATGAGCGAGGGCGCAGCCGAGCAGGACAAGGCGGGTAGGGCGCAAGGCCAGCGTGAAGGCCAGCGCCGCCTTGCCCAATGGGTCCGCGACTATCGCCGCCTGCCCGGCATTCCCGACGAGTTCCTGGGGCCCGACGGCGCCCCCCGCGCGGTCTGGAGCCGCTTCTTCGATGCCTTCGGCACGCTCGCGCCCGACGAGATCGAGCGTCGCTTCGGCATGGCCGACCGCCATCTGCGCGAGGCCGGCGTCACCTACCGTGCGCCCGGCGACAGCGCCGACCGGCCATGGTCGATCAGCCATCTGCCGCTCCTGATCGACGAGGCCGACTGGCAGCAGCTTTGCGCCGGCATCACCCAGCGCGCCGAGCTGCTCGAGCTCGTGCTGGCCGACATCTATGGCGAGGGCCGGTTGGTCGCGGAAGGCGCGCTGCCGGCGGCCGCGATTGCCGGCAGTCCCGAATATCTCCGTCCCGTCTGCGGCGTGCCGCCGCCGGGCGGGCGCTATCTGTCGATCTATGCCGCCGATGTCGGCCGCGGACCCGATGGCCGCTGGTGGGTGCTCGGCGACCGCACCCAGGCGCCGTCGGGGGCGGGCTACGCGCTTGAGAATCGTCTGGTGCTCTCGCGCGCCTTCTCCGACCTCTACAAGTCGATGAACGTGCCGCGCGTCGCGCCGTTCTTCGAGGCCTTCCGCGACAGTCTTCGCGCGCGCGCCGACCGCGACGAGCCCAGGATCGGCGTGCTGACGCCCGGCAGCTTCAGCGAGACCTATTTCGAGCACGCGACGCTGGCGCGCTATCTCGGCTTCCTGCTGGTCGAGGGCGACGATCTCGCGGTCAGCGACAACCGCATCCACATCCGCACCGTTGCGGGCCTCAAGCGGCTCGACGTGCTCTTGCGCCGGGTCGATTCCAATTCGCTCGATCCGCTCGAGCTCGATGCCTCCTCGCATCTCGGTGTGCCCGGCCTGATCGACGTGCTGCGCAAGGACGGCGTCGTCGTCGCCAACATGCCGGGCTCGGGCGTGCTGGAGGCGCGGGCGCTGCTCGGCTTCCTGCCGGCGCTCAGCCGGCGCCTGCTCGGCGAAGAGCTGAAGATGCCGCATATCGCGACCTGGTGGTGCGGCCAGCGCAGCGCGCGCGAGGAGGTGCTGTCGCGGCTCGACGAGGTCGCGATCGAAGGCGCCTATCGGCGCGGCGTGCCCGGTTTCGACAGCGCGGGACCGGTGCTCGCGAGCGAGCTGGATACGAGCGACCGCCAGCGCCTGATCGACGCCATCGCCGCGCGCGGCATGGACTATGTCGGCCAGGAGGTGGTGCGGCTGTCGACCATGCCGGTGTGGGAGCAGGGCCAGATCACGCCGCGCCCCTTCGTGCTGCGCGTGTTCGCGGCGGCGACGCCCGACGGCTGGGCCATCATGCCCGGCGGCTTCTGCCGCATCGCCGAGCAGGCGGATGCGCGCGCGGTGTCGATGGGCGACGGCGCGCGTGCCGCCGACGTCTGGGTCGTTTCCGACAAGCAAGTTTCCACCGCGACGCTGCTGCCGGCGACCGACAAGGTCCGCATCCGCCGTATCGCCGGCGTGCTGCCGAGCCGCGCCGCCGACAATCTGTTCTGGCTCGGCCGCTATCTCGAACGCGCCGAGGCGACGCTGCGGCTGGTGCGCGCTTTGGGCTCGCCGAGCGGGCCCAACAAGGGCACCGCGGCTTCGCTGCAATCGGGCGAACGCATCCAGCGCCTGCTGGTGGCCTGGGGCGCGATCTCGCAGACTTCGCGCGCCGCGCCCTGGCGGATCACCGCCGAAGCGTTGCAGAGCGCGGAACGTTTCGGCTCGGCGCTGTCGCTGGTGCGCGCGGCGCAGCGCACGGCGACCTCCTTGCGCGAGCGGCTGTCGCCCGATGCCTGGCAGGTCATCACCGAGATGGCCGAGCGCCTGGCCTACCAGGTCGAGGGCGACGACGGCGTGCTGAGCGCGGCCGAGCTGACCTTGCAGGAACTCGCCAGCCTCGCAGGGCTGGCGCAGGAGAACATGAACCGCGCCGCCGGCTGGCGCTTTCTCGACATCGGCCGCCGCACCGAGCGCGCCATCAACACCACGCGCTTCACCCGTCAGTTCGCCTATGACGAGGCTGGCGATGAGGATCTCGACATCCTGCTGACGCTGGTGGATTGCCAGATCACCTACCGCTCGCGCTATCTGCTGGCGCCGATCCTGGCGCCGGTGCGCGACCTTGCCGTGCTCGACGGCTACAATCCGCGTTCGGTGGCGTTCCAGGTGACGACGCTGAACGAGCACATCGCCGCGCTGCCCAGCCTGAAGGAGCACGGCCTGATCGAGAAGCCGCAGCGCCTTGCGGTGGCGATGCAGGCGATGCTTGCGACCGCGGAAGCCGAGAAGCTCGAGGTCAAGACGCTGTTCGCACTCGAGCAGGACCTGCTCAGCCTCGCCGAGGCGATCGGTCAGCACTACTTCCCGCACGGCCCCAATGCCGCCCGGCCGGAAAAGCTGACGGGGCTGGCGTGATCTACGACATCCGTCACGTCACCACCTACGAGTACGAGAATCCGGTCAGCTTCGCCCGCTGCACGCTGCGGCTGGAGCCGAGGAGCGGCAACGGCCAGGAGCTGATCTCGCACAAGGTCGAGATCCGTCCGCGGCCGTCCGAGCGCAACGTCCGGCGCGATTTCTTCGGCACGCTGACCGAAAGCATCGTGATCGAGGCCGCGCATCGCAATTTGCGCATCGACTCGCGTTCGCGTGTCTCCGTGTCACGCAAGCCGCCGGCGCGCGATGCCGACAGCCCAAGCTGGGAGACCATCCGCGACATCGCCTTCGAGGCGACCAGCCTCGGGCCGTCTTCGCCGGTCGGTTATGTCTTCGCGAGCCCGCTGGTGCCGGTGCTGCGTCCGGTCAGCGCCTATGCGGGGATGAGCTTTGCGCCGGGCGCGGGCATCCTCGAGGGCGCGGTCGATCTCATGCATCGCATTCGCACCGAGTTTCGCTACGACCCCAAGGCGACGGTGATCTCGACGCCGCTGAACGAGGTCTTCGACAAGCGACACGGCGTCTGCCAGGACTTTGCCCATGTGATGATCGCAGGGCTGCGCGGGCTCGGTCTGCCGGCGGCCTATGTCAGCGGCTACTTACGCACCATCCCGGCGCCGGGCCAGGCCCGCCTGCAAGGCGCCGATGCCACCCATGCCTGGGTGTCGCTGTGGTGCGGGGCAGAGCTTGGCTGGGTCGATTTCGACCCGACCAACGATCTGCTGATTGCCAACGACCATATCGTGCTTGCGGTCGGGCGCGACTTTTCCGACGTCTCGCCGGTCGACGGCATCATCGTCGGCTCGCCCAAGCAGAAGCTCGGCGTCGCCGTGGACGTGGTGATGGTGGAATAAACGCGGCCTCGTCGGCCGGGCTCGCCGCCCGGGTGTGCCGCCTCTTCACCGCAACCGTGATCTTGCATAGCACAACGGTAACATATTTCCGTAATCGCTTTCCCAAGGGTTTGGTCAGCCGGCCCAAGATGGGCTATGCTGGTCCTTGCGTCGCGGACAAGAATGAGACGTCGGGAGATGGCATGGGACACCAGCGGCGGACGGGGCTGCAGCCATGATAACCTTACCGAGACTGGCGGCTGAATCCCTCGAGGGCTTCCTCGGTAAGTTCATGCGTCGCCGGTACGATGAGACTTCTGCCAACATCATCGAAAGTGCGACCCGCACCGCGATGGAATGCATCGGCAACAGCGACGCGCTCTACCACAACATCGAACATACGATGCTGGTGACGCTGGCAGCTCAGGCCATCCTCGGCGGCCGAAGTCTTCATACCCATCTGTCGGCTGAGGATTATGTCCATGTCCTGATTGCCTGCCTCGCCCACGACATCGGCTATGTGCGCGGGCTGTTCGAGGAGGACGATGCGGACGGCTTCGTCATCGACGCGGCCGACACCAAGGTCTCGTTACCGCGCGGTGCATCGGATGCAAGTCTGATGATGTATCACGTCGATCGCTCGAAGCTCTACGTGACCCGGCGGCTGCGGCATATTCCCGGAGTCGATCCGGAGCGAGTTGCCCGCGCCATCGAGGGGACGCGCTTTCCGGCGCGCGAAGGCCAGGACTATGACGACGAAGCCTCGATCCTGCGCGCCGCCGATTTCATCGGCCAGCTCGGCGATCCCAATTATCTGCGCAAGGCCAACGCGCTCTATTACGAGTTCGAAGAGGTCGGCATGAACCGCCAGCTCGGCTACGATTCGCCCGCCGACATCGTGAACCGCTATCCACAATTCTATTGGAATAGCGTCGCACCGCACATCCAGACCGAGATCGGCTATCTCAACAAGACCGAGATCGGCCGGCAGTGGATCGCCAATCTCTACAGCAACGTGTTCCGCGCCGAGCGCGACATCTCGCTGTCGGGGCCGCAGAGGTAGACCTCCTGTAGCCCGGATGGAGCGCAGCGAAATCCGGGATTCTCGGGTGCTGGCGTTCCCGGATTGCGCTACGCTCCATCCGGGCTACGAAATCCCCAATCCGTGAAACAATCATGCAACAAAAAACGATCACCACGGACATCCTCGACATCGCCTATCGCGAATACGGCGCGCCCGACGGCTGGCCCTGCATCATGGGCCACGGCTTTCCCTACGACGTGAACGCCTATGCCGAGACCGCCCCGATCATTGCCGAGGCCGGCGCGCGCGTGCTGGTGCCCTGGCTGCGCGGCTATGGACCGACGCGATTTCGTTCCGCGAAGACGCCGCGCTCCGGCGAGCAGGCGGCGCTCGGCGCCGATCTTCTGGCCTTCATGGACGCGCTCGGCATCAAGCGTGCCGTCGTCGGCGGCTATGACTGGGGCGGGCGCGCGGCCTGCGTGGTCTCGGCGCTCTATCCGGAACGCGTGGTCGGGCTCGTCTCCGGCAATTCCTACAACATCCAGAACATCGCCCGCGCCATGGAGCCGGCCTCGCCGCCGGAGGAGGCGGCGCTCTGGTATCAATATCTCTTCCACAACGAGCGCGGCCACCGCGCGCTGGAGCGCAACCGGCGCGGCTTTGCGCGCCAGCTCTGGGCGATGTGGTCACCGAAATGGGCGTTCGACGACACGACGTTCGAACGGAGCGCGGTGTCGTTCGACAATCCTGACTTCGTCGATGTCGTGATCCACTCCTACCGCCACCGCTACGCGCTGGTCGAGGGCGACCCCGCCTATGCCGCGATCGAGGCGAAGCTCGCGGGCCAGCCGCCGATCCGCGTCCCGACCATCGCGATCGACGGCGACAGCGACGGCGTCAATCCCGGCACCGCCCATCACGCGCGCAAATTCGAGGGCCCATTCGAGCGGCGCGTCTTCATCGATGCCGGCCACAACCTGCCGCAGGAGCGCCCGGCCGAATGGGCGCAGGCGGTGGTCGAGGTCCAGAAAGGCGCCTCATAAAGGCCCTTTCTCGTCCGGCCGGCTGGCTTGTCTGCGGTACCTCCGATTTTTCCTGATCCTGGGAACCTTTTGCGATTGCAGCCGTCCAAGCTGAGGAGCCGCTTCTATATGCGGCTCGTTGCAGGGAGGATCTCGATGACGTCACAAGTGCGCAAGCTGGAACGTGTCGCGGTGGCGCAGGCGCCGGTCGAACGGCCCGACAGGGCGGAGGTCGAGCAGGCGATCCGGACCATGATCCGCTGGGCCGGCGACGATCCCGCGCGCGACGGTTTACGCGAGACGCCGGACCGGGTCGCACGCGCCTTCGAAGAGTATTTTTCCGGCTATGCGCAGGATCCGACGGAAATCCTGCAAAAGACCTTCGAGGAGATCGAAGGCTATGACGAGATGATCGTCCTGCGCGGCGTTCGCTTCGAGAGCCATTGCGAGCACCACATCGCGCCGATCGTCGGCCGCGCCTGGGTCGCCTATATCCCGCAGGGCCGTGTCGTCGGCATCAGCAAGCTTGCGCGGGTGGTGGACATCTACGCCAAGCGCCTCCAGATCCAGGAGAAGATGACCGCGCAGATCGCCAATACCATCAACGACGTGCTCAAGCCTGAAGGCGTCGGCGTCATCATCAAGGCGACGCATCACTGCATGACCACGCGCGGCGCGCACAAGCCCGGGACCGATCTCGTCACCAGCCGCATGCTGGGCGTGTTCCGCGACAATGCGCTGACGCGCCAGGAACTGTTGGGGCTCGCCAATTCGGACGATTGACCCGCGGCTGCTCAAGGAGACGGCGCCATGACCGAGAACAACAAGCCGAGCGGACCCGACCTGAGCAAAGGCGTGTCGCTGACCGCGTTCAGGGATGGCAAGCTGCTCGGTCATGTCGGCGAGGAAGACGTCCTGCTGGTGCAGGCCGGCAGCGAGATTTTTGCGATCGAGCCGGCCTGCAGCCATTACCATGGGCCGCTCGCCGAGGGCCTGGTGGTGGGCGACACCATCCGCTGTCCCTGGCATCATGCCTGCTTCTCCTTGCGCACGGGCGAAGCCACGCGACCGCCGGCATTGAATGCGCTGACGGTGTGGGAGGTCGCGCGCGATCGGGACAACATCATCGTTCGGCGCAAGCGCGAGGCGCCAAAGCCGCTCGCCGTTCATCGCAACGCGCCGACGCCGGAGAAATTCGTCATCGTCGGCGGCGGCGCAGCCGGCTTCGCGGCCGCCGAGACGCTCCGGCGCGAGGGCTTTGCCGGCGCCATCACCATGCTCAGCGATGACGGCGCGATGCCGGTCGACCGGCCCAATCTCTCCAAGGATTATCTCGCGGGCAGCGCACCGGAGGATTGGCTGCCGCTGCGGGGCGAGGACTATTATCAGGACGCGGGCATCGATCTCAGGCTCAACACCGGCGTCTCCGCCATCGATGCGAAGATGCGCAACGTCACGCTCGGCAATGGCGACAGGCTTCCGTTCGACCGGCTGCTGCTCGCGACCGGCGCCGAGCCGGTCAAACTGCAGATCCCGGGCGCCGACCAGCCGCATGTCCACACCTTGCGCTCCGTCGCCGACAGCCGCGCCATCATCAAGGCCGCGGGGAGTGCCGGGCGCGCTCTGGTCATCGGCGCCAGTTTCATCGGCCTCGAAGTCGCGGCGTCCCTGCGGGCACGCAAGATCGAGGTGCACGTGGTCGCGCCGGAAGAGCGGCCGATGCAGAAGGTGCTCGGCTCCGAGATGGGCGACTTCGTCCGGTCGCTCCATGAAGAGAACGGCGTGATCTTTCACCTCAGGGACACAGTCGAAAAGCTCGACGGCAGCCGCGCCACGCTGAAGAGCGGAGCTGTCATCGAAGCCGACCTCGTCGTGGTCGGCATCGGCGTCAAGCCGCGCCTTGCGCTGGCCGAGCACGCCGGTCTTGTGGCGGATCGCGGTGTCAGCGTGAGCGAATATCTCGAAACCAGTGTCGCCGGCATTTTCGCGGCCGGCGATATCGCGCGCTGGCCCGATCCGCACTCCCGGCAAAACATCCGCGTCGAACATTGGGTCGTTGCCGAACGCCAGGGCCAGACCGCGGCGCGCAACATGCTCGGCAAGCGCGAGCGCTTCGACGCGGTGCCGTTCTTCTGGTCGCAGCACTACGACGTGCCGATCAACTATGTCGGCCACGCCGAAAGCTTTGACGAGATCGCGATCGACGGCAGCATCGGAGGCAAGGACTGCCTGTTGAAGTACCGCAAGGACGGCCGCGTGCTGGCGGTTGCGTCGATCTACCGCGATCTCGACAACCTCAAGGCCGAGCTCGAGATGGAGCGCTCGCGCGGCTGATGCGCCGCAGTCGATCTTGATTTGCGTCAATGTTACTGCCGGTACGGGTGATCTGCTGGCTGTCGTCCCGGCACGATGCGTGCTATTCTGGCGCGTGCCCCCGGGCTACGCAAGCAGGAGTGGCCGTCATGACCAGTGCTTCGGATACGTCACATCACCCAAGTCTCGGCTCCGGCATCGCGGCGCTGCATGCCAAATGGGGCTGGATCGTCGCGCTCGGCGTCGTCTATCTCATCGCCGGCTTCATTGCACTCGGCAGCATGGTGATGGCGACGGTGGCGAGCGTGATCGTGGTCGGCGCCATGATGATCGTCGCGGGCGTCACCGAGATCATCGGCGCGTTCCAGATGAAGAGCTGGGGCAAGTTCCTGATCTGGGCCTTGCTCGGCGTGCTCTACGTGATCGCGGGCTTCCTGACCTTCGAGAATCCGCTGTTCGCGGCGGTCCTGCTGACGCTGTTTCTCGGCGCCTCGCTGATCGCCTCGGGCGCCGTCAGGCTGTTTCTCGCCTTCAGCATGAAGCGCGAGAGCCCGTGGGTCTGGGTGGCGCTGTCGGCCGTCATCACGCTGCTGCTCGGCCTGCTGATCGTGGCACGCTGGCCGGTGAACAGCGTCTATATCCTCGGCCTGTTCCTCGGCATCGATCTGATCATGGCGGGAGCGGGCTGGATCAGCCTGGGCTTCAGCTTGAAGCGGCGCGGCTAAGCCATCAGCAACTCGACGCAAGACCATGTTGCGGAACTCCGCTGATCTGACACGCTGACAAAAAGCAGCACGCCGCGCGGCCGCCTCGCGCGGAGATCACCGGGGAGAAACCATGAAAGCCGCCTTGGCCCTGGCCGCAGCGCTCGCTGCCGCCTGCCTGTCCACATCCGTCTCCGCGCAAAAATCCTACGGTCCCGGCGTCAGCGACACCGAGATCAAGATCGGCAACACCATGCCCTATAGCGGGCCGGCCTCGCCCCTCAGCATCACGGGCAGGGTCATTGCGGCCTATTTCGACGAGGTCAACGAGAAGGGAGGGGTTGCCGGCCGCAAGCTCAATTTGATCTCGCTGGACGACGCGTTCTCGCCGCCGAAGACCATGGAGGCGGCGCGGCGGCTGGTCGAAGGCGACGGCGTCGCCTTCATCTTCGCGACCATGGGCACGGCGCCGAGTTCGGCGATCGCAAAATACCTCAACAGCAACAAGGTGCCGCAGCTGTTTTTGATCAGCTCGGCCTCGAAGTGGAACGATCCGGCCAACATGCCCTGGTCGATGGCGCTGCCCTGGGCGCCGAACTACACCAGCGAGGCCGCGATCGACGTCGCCTATGCCCGCGCCAAGAACCCGAATGCGCGCTTCGCCGTGCTCTATCAGAACGACGATGCCGGCAAGGAATATCTGCGCGGCGTCAAGGAGGCGCTCGGCGCCGACGCCGACAAGGCGATCGCGATGGCCTCGAGCTTCGAGGTCGCGGATCCCACCGTCGATTCCCAAGTGCTGACGCTGGCGAACACCAAGGCCGACGTCTTCATGATCTATTCGGTGACGCCGCGCGCCTGCGCGCAGGCGATCCGCAAGGCCCACGAGGTCGGCTGGCAGCCCACGCGCTTCCTCGCTAGCGGCTGCGCCAACAAGGCTACCGTGATGGTCCCTGCGGGCCTCGAGGCCGGCAAAGGTGTGCTCTCGCTCGGCGCGCTCAAGCCGTTCGTCGAAGCGCCGAAGAACGATCCGGCGATGACGGCCTATATCGATTTCATGAAGAAGCGCCTGCCCAATGCTGACGTCAACAACGTCGCCGGCCTCTACGGCTACACCGTCGCCGAGGCGCTGGTGGTGCTGCTGAAGCAGTGCAAGGACAATCTGACGCGCGAGAACATCATGGCGCAGGCGGCGAACCTGAAGAGCGTGCCGTTGTCGCTGCTGATGCCCGGCATCACGCTCAACACTACGCCGCAGGATTTTCGCCCGATCAAGGATGGCTATATGCTGCAGTTCGACGGCAACGACTGGGTGGTCGCGAGCGAATTGCTGAAAGGGACGTGAGGGCGAGCGAGGAGGCGGTGCACCCTCTCCCCCTGTGGGAGAGGGTGGATGCGCGAAGCGCAGCCGGGTGAGGGGTCTCTCTCCTCACGAACGGTGTTGCCGGCGGAGAGAACCCCTCATCCGGCGCTTCGCGCCACCTTCTCCCACAAGGGGAGAAGGGAAGAAGGAGACCCACCATGGACTTTCAACATTCCGCCTGTTCGCTGGAGCTCCAGGAGCGCGTCCGGCAGTTCATGCGGACACATGTCGAGCCGGTCGAGGAGCTCTATTACGAGCAGGTGAAGCCCGAGGCCGTGCGCTACAAGACGCCGCCTGTGCTGCAGGAGCTGAAGCGGCTGGCGCGGGAGCAGGGGCTCTGGAATCTGTTTCTCTCCGGCGAGCACGGCCCGGGTCTGACCAATCTCGACTATGCGCCGGTGAAGGAGATCATGGGCCGCATCCTCTGGGCGCCCGAGGTCTTCAACTGCTCCGCGCCCGATGTCGGCAACATGGAGGTGCTGGCGAATTACGGCACGCCTGCACAGCAGGAGCGCTGGCTGAAACCGCTGCTGGAGGGGCGTATCCGCTCGGGTTTCTCGATGACCGAGCCGCAGGTCGCCTCCAGCGACGCCACCAACATCCAGTGCGCCATCAAGCGCGACGGGGACGATTACGTCATCAACGGCCGGAAGTGGTTCACCTCAGGCGCGATGAACGAGGATTGCGAGATCCTGATCGTGATGGGCAAGACCGCGCCCGACGATCCCGACCGCCACCGCCAGCAATCCATGATCCTGGTGCCCAGGAATACGCCGGGCGTGCGCATCGTCCGCGATATGTTGACCTATGGCTATGACGACGCCCCGGTCGGCCACCCCGAGATCGTCTACGAGAACGTCCGCGTGCCCGCGGAAAACATGCTGCTCGGCGAGGGCCGCGGCTTCGAGATCGCGCAGGGGCGGCTCGGGCCCGGCCGCATCCACCATTGCATGCGGCTGATCGGCTGCGCCCAGCGCGCGCTCGAATTGATGTGCCAGCGCGCCGTCTCCCGTGTGGCCTTCGGCAGGCCGCTCGCCGAGCAGGGCTCGGTGCGCGAGGACATCGCAAACTCGTTCTGCGAGATCGCGCAGGCGCGGCTCCTGACGCTGCAAGCCGCCGACAAGATGGACCGCGAAGGCAACAAGGCCGCGCGCGACCTGATCGCCGCGGCCAAGATCGTGGTGCCCAGCATGGCCGCCCGCGTCATCGACCGCGCGATCCAGATCCACGGCGCCGCCGGCGTCTCGCAGGATACGTTCCTGGCGCGTGCTTACGTCTACGCCCGCTTCATCCGCATCGGCGACGGCCCGGACCAGGTGCATCTGGCCGCTGTCGGCAAGGAGCTGATCAAGCGCGGCGGGGTGTTGGGATAGATCACCGGCGCTTGATCTGTTGATGTGCGGCTTTGCGCTATTTGCAAACGCGGCGGATGCCGTCCTGACCGATATAGGTGCCCGTTGCCGCATCGTAGGAGCGATAACGCTCCGCGCAGGAACGTGAGGCGGCGCCGTCCATGCGGGCCAGGGCGTTGTCCGCGCCTTGCGCAGGCGCTGCGCCATCCGGCAGCTCGAGACCCAGCCTGCCTGCGGGCGTCAGCGTACCATCCAGGTTGCGATTGGGGTTCTCGGCCTCGTACGTATCGGGATGGCTGCCTGCAAAGCCGGATTGGGCGTAGGCGGTACCTGCGGTCAGGCCCGACAACACGGCGACGGCAGCGAGAATCTTGAGTCCGTTCATGGTCGATCTCCATCATCAGCCGGCGCAGCACGCTGCCGGTGCGCTCAGATGTGGATCGACATAGCCCGCCGACAAGCTCGCGTGATGCCATAAGCGCGAGTTGGCGCAACAGTGTCGTTCAAATACGGAAAGCATCGTTTGTTTGCGGAACGCGAAGGTGGGCGCACGACCGCCGCGCCGAAGCCGCCGAGGCAAACTAGCCGCGTCTTCCTCGCGTTTCGCGATGGCGGAGCGCGTCGACGATCACCTTGAATGCAGCCGAGTTCTGCCGCGAGGTCGGATAATAGATATAGTAGCCGTCGAATTTCGGCGACCAGTCGTCGAGCACGATGACGAGCTCACCGGATCGGACGTGCCGTGTCACCATGTCCTCGGGGACATAGGCGATGCCGAAACCTTTGACGGCGGCGTCGATCATCGCCCGGGAATCGTTGAAGGTGACTTGTCCCTCGACGCGCACCCGGAGGTCGGGACCGTTCCTGGCGAACTCCCACACGTAATGGCCGCCTGCGGCCGCGCGCCGCTTGATGCAGACGTGCTTCAGCAGGTCCTGCGGATGTCTTGGTTTCGGATGTTCCTTCAGATAGGCAGGCGAGGCGACCGCGACGAGCCGCCAGTCCTGACCGATGCGCACCGCGATCATGTCCTTCTCGACGCTCTCGCCGAGGCGGATGCCCGCATCGAAACCGTCTTCGACGATGTTACGGAAGGCCGTGTCGAGGCTGAACTCGACCTTGAGGTCGGGGTATTTCTTCAGGACGGGCGACAGCTTCGGCCAGACGACCGTGTCCAGCGCATGGTCCGAGAGCGTAATCCGGATCGTGCCCGACGGCTTGTCACGCAGCGACATCAGCGCGGCGATATCGCGCTCGATCTCTTCGATGCGGGGCGCAACTGATTTTTGAAGGCGCTCGCCCGCCTCGGTCAGGCCGACGCTTCGGGTCGTGCGCGTGAGCAGCCGCAGCCCCATCTGCGATTCCAGGCGCTTGATCGTATGGCTGAGCGTCGATTGCACCACGCCCAGTTTCGCTGCGGCCTTCGTGAAGCTGCGCTCGCGGGCGACGGCCACGAAAGCCAGTAAATCGTTGAAATCCTGGCTTGCCATGGCCGCCACTATTCATGGCCCGTATCGATTAATGCAAGCAAATTATATCGACTAATCGGCCGCCGCCCGGGACCCTAGATGATGTCGTAAACGCGCGGGCTGGGCTTCGCACCCCGCGGTCGCGTGGAGCGGGGTCTTTGCGCTGTCGCTTTGTGCCTCGACGCGATGCGCGGCCTGTGTGTCGGCGAGTCCGGCTTGTGACTCGAAGGAGAAAAGCAATGAAAGCGACAATCCTCTACGGACCCGGCGATGTCCGTTACGAAACCGTCGACGATCCCAAAATCGTCCGCCCGACCGACGCCATCATCAAGCTGTCGGCGACGTGCATCTGCGGCTCCGACCTCTGGCCGTATCGCGGCCTGCAGCCGAGTGACGGCCCCGCACATATGGGTCACGAATATTGCGGCGTGGTCGTCGAGATCGGCAGTGAGGTGCGGACCGTCAGGCCCGGCCAGTTCGTCGTTGGTTCGTTCTGCCTGTCGGACAATACTTGCCCGCACTGCAAGTTCGGCTTTCAATCGTCATGCGAAAAGCGCGAATTCATGTCGGGCGCGCAGGCGCCCTACGCCCGCGTTCCCCTTGCGGATGGCACGCTTGTCGCGACCAGGGAAGTGCCGGGCAGCGATCTCATCCCGCATCTGCTCGCGACCTCCGACGTGCTCGGGACCGGCTGGTACGCGGCCGACGCTGCGAATGTGAAGCAGGGCTCCGTGGTCGCGGTAGTCGGTGACGGTGCGGTGGGCCTCATGGGCGTGCTTGCGGCGAAAGAGATGGGTGCATCGCGCATCATCGCCATGAGCCGCCACAAGACGCGGCAGGATCTGGCCAAAGCGTTCGGCGCGACCGATATCGTCGTCGAGCGCGGCGCAGAAGGCATCGCGCGCGTCAAGGACCTGACGCAAGGCATCGGCGCCGATTCGGTGCTCGAATGTGTCGGCACCCAGGAAGCGATGTCGCAAGCCCTCGAATGCGCGCGTCCCGGCGGCAGCATCGGCTATGTCGGTGTTCCCCACGGTGTGACGTTCGACGGCCAGGCCTTGTTCTTCGGCCAGCGGCGCATGATGGGCGGTCCTGCCCCGGTGCGGCGGTTCCTGCCCGATCTCATGGACCGCGTCCTCAATGGACGCATACAGCCGGGCAGGGTGTTCGACCTCACGCTGCCGATCGACCAGGTCGCCGAAGGTTACAAGGCGATGGACCAGCGCCGCGCGATCAAGACGCTGCTGACGGTGTGACGGCGGGCAGGGTGCTGTCTATCGGGGCGGCTTTGCAGCTCCCGATCGGCAGCCCGACGAGTCTATTGATAAAGGAGATCGTGACATGAACATTTCATTCGAAGGCAAGGTCGCCTTGGTGACCGGCGCAGCTTCCGGTCTCGGCCTCGCGGCCGCGAAAGCTTTTGCGGAATCGGGGGCGTCTGTCGCGCTAGCCGACTGGAACGAGAATGCGGCGCGCGCTGCCGCCGACGAACTCAATGCTCGAGGTCACAAGGCGATCGGCATCCGTTGCAATGTGGCCGATGATGCCGAGGTCGAAGCCATGGTCTCAAGGACGGTCGAGACTTTCGGTCGGCTCGATGCCGCCTACAACAACGCCGGCGTCCAGAATGTGCTCGCGGAGACAGCCGACACCACCCGCGAGGATTATGACCGTGTCATGGGGATCAATCTGCAGGGCGTATGGAGCTGCATGAAGTTCGAATTGCAGCAGATGCGCAAGCAGGCCAGCGGCGCCATCGTCAATTGCTCGTCTCTCGGTGGTCTTGTCGGAGGTGCGGAACGCGGGATCTATCACGCCGCCAAGCACGGCATCCATGGGTTCACCAAGAGCGCGGCGCTCGAATATGGAACGCGCGGCATCCGCGTCAATGCCATTTGCCCGGGATTGATATGGACGCCGATGGTGGACCAGATGGTGACCGACGGGCAAGGCGATGCGCTCAAGGCCATGGAAAAAAGCATTCCGATGGGGCGTGTCGGGCGTCCCGAGGAGATCGCGAATGCAGTTCTGTGGCTATGCAGCGATGCTGCGAGCTATGTGACCGGCCAGTCCATCTCGGTCGACGGTGGCTTCGTCATGCGTTGATCGACATGTCGAGCCGCTGAGCGCGTCAGATCGCGGGCCGAAGCGGTTTGAACGCGGCGCGCAGCTCCGCGGAAAAAAGCTCGGGCTGCTCCCAAGCCGCAAAATGACCGCCTTTGTCGACCTCATGGAAGTAGGTCAGGTTGCGATAGGCGCGCCGGGCCCACGTCTCCGGGGCTTGATAGCTCTCGCCGGGAAAGACAGTGATGGCCACCGGGAGCGAGATCTCCGCGGTCTTCTCGGGGGCGGCGAGAGCGGGACTGCGCCCGCTGTATTCCCAGTAAAGTCGCGCCGATGAAACCGCGCTGTTTGTCAGCCAGTAGAGCGTGATGTCGTCCAGCACCTCGTCGCGAGACTTCTCGGGGTCGGTGCCATCGTAATTCCAATGCGAGAAGCCTGGATGACCGAGCATCCAGGCCGCCAGTCCCGCGGGAGAATCCGTCAAGCCGTAGCCGACCGTCTGCGGCCTTGTTCCCATCATCACCGCATACGATCGGTTGCCCATCCTGGCCGCCGCGCTGAATGCGTCAAACGCCGTGCGTTCCTTCTCGGACAGTCCCGCCGGGGCCGGCCCGCCGGCGGCGAGGATCGCGGCGATCTCGGGCGGCACGATCGCCGGCAAGTTGATGTGAATGCCGAGCAGGCCTGACGGCGCCAGTCGCGCCATCGCGCTGGAGACGGGCGAACCCCAGTCGCCGCCCTGGGCGACGTAATGGGTGTAACCAAGTCGCTTCATGAGTTCTGCCCAGATGCGCGCGGTGTGCTCAGGACCCCAGCCGGTATCGAGCGGCTTGCCTGAGAATCCGTAGCCGGGCATCGAGGGGATCACCACGTCGAACGCGTCCTCAGGCCGCCCGCCATGGGCCGTTGGATCCGTGAGCGGATCGATCACCTTGAGCTGCTCGAAGACCGATCCCGGCCAGCCGTGGGTGATGATGACAGGGAGCGCATTGGGGTGCCTGGAGCGCACGTGAATGAAATGAATGTCGATCCCGTCGATCGTCGTGACGAATTGGGGAAGCGCGTTCATCTTTGCTTCGATCTTCCGCCAGTCGTAGCCCGTGCCCCAATAGCGCACGAGCGTCTGGAGCTTCGCCAGCGGGATGCCCTGGGACTGATCGGAAACGGTCTCGCGGTCAGGCCAGCGTGTCGCCAGCACGCGGCGGCGAAGCTCGACGAGATCGGCTTCGGGGACATCGATGCGGAAGGGGCGAATTGCGCTCTCGCCGGCAGCCGATGCATTGTGCGCGGGAAACACGCTCGCGGAAACCGCTGCTGCAATTCCAAGCACGGCGGTGCTCAGAAGCGCGCGCCGATCTCTGTCAATGATGATCCCGGAATCGGATGACGAATTGGATGATACCAGCATGGGATGGCCTCCTGGCTTCGGGCGATCGGTGCCTGCGGGGCAGGATAGTCCTTTGTCTGTCCCTGCAATATGGCCTGGAAGCTCGCCAATGGCTCGTTAGGCGTTGTTAAATGCTGTGAGCTGTCGCGAACGCTCGGCGTGGCGAAGCGAGACAAGTTCAGCATGGCTGTCCATGTCCGCTCACAAGGGCAGGGCGGACGGGGATAATGGCGGCACCCGGCGGTAGCGGCGCTGGGAACCATCCCAGTCGTATTACGTTTCTGTTAGTTGTGGAGGCCCCTCATGAGTAACGAGTGGAATAGCCACCGCACCTCAGTCGTTCTTTTCGCTGCTGCGGTGATCGTCGCAATACTCGCGGCGTTCGTCACGACGCTTGATCGGGTCGACACGAGGACGGCGAGCAACGAGACGCCGCCCGGTACGATGGGCCTTGCAAGGCCGCATCCGCCACTGGACCGAGCACCAGGCCAGCCGGTACTTGGCAACAATGAGTTGCCGCATAGCGCGCCTGCCCGATGACCGAATTGTCCCTTGGTCGGGCAGCTCGCGCGGCGGAGACGCACAATGGACCGCTCGCTATTTCTCGCCAGGCTGATGGGGCCAACATTTGTCGCGATCGCGCTCGGCATACTGATCAACCTCGGCATGTACCAAAGCATGATCGTGGAGGCGCTCCACACGGGCATCCTGTTCTATTTGTCCGGCTTGCTGTCGTTGCTTGCGGGCCTCGCGATCATCAATCTGCACAATAGATGGCAGGCGGACTGGCGCTCGATCATCACAGTAATGGGCTGGCTGATGACCCTCGGCGGCATCATGCGTATCGTCTTGCCGCAGGTCGCGGTGGCGATCGGTTCGACCGTCTACAGCGGCCGGGCCGCTACCGTCGTGGTAGCGCTGATAACTGGCGCCATAGGTGCTTTCCTCAGCTTCAATGGTTACGTCCGGCGCGCCTGAGGGCGCGGCGAACGGGACGCGCCCCGGGTGGGGCTACTAGGATCCCGAGCAGACCGCCATCGCCATGATGACATCATGCCGGTGTCTTGCCCGACGAGTCAAATTTATTTCGCAAAATCAGAATGATTTCGCGACGGCAGCTAAGCCATTGATTCAGCTGTCCCCGGCTACTGTGCATGGGGTTGTTTTTCAGTTTTTTGTCGGAGCGACCCCACCGAAGGCCCTGCAGCGGTGGACGCGCCGTTACCCCGCCTTGGCGATGCGGCCGTCCGCCGACCCTGTGCGCAGGTTCTGGAAGAACTTCTCCACTTCGCGCGACAGCGTTTCTGCCGTCTCGGTCAGGCTGCCCGCCGCCGTCAACACCGAGGATGCGGCGGTATCGGTCTCGCCGATCGCATCGCGCAGCGAGGTGATGTTGGCGACCAGCGTCTCGTTGCCCTGCGCCGCGCTTTGCGCGTTGGACGAGATCTCGCGCGTGGCGGCGTCCTGCTGGCCGATGGCGCCCGCGATCGCCGAGGTGACCTCGTTGATCTCGCGCACCGCGCCGCCGATCTCGCGCACCGCCTCGACCGCGTTGCGCGTCGAGGCCTGGATCATCGAGACGTTTTCGCTGATCTCGGCGGTGGCCTTGGCGGTCTGGCCCGCGAGCGCCTTCACTTCATGAGCGACCACGGCAAAGCCGCGGCCGGCGTCGCCGGCGCGCGCGGCCTCGATGGTCGCGTTCAGCGCCAGCAGATTGGTCTGCTCGGCGATCGCCTGGATCAGATTGAGCACGCCGTCGATGCGCTGCGTCGCCGCGGCCAGGCTCTCGATCTCCGAGATCGACTTCTCGGTGCGCTGGCCGGTCTGCTCGACCGCGCCGGCGCTCTGCCGCACCTGGCGGCCGATCTCCACCACCGAGGCCGACAGTTCCTCGGCCGCGCCCGCCACCGCCGTGACGTTGTGCGAGGCCTGCTCGGTGGCGTTCGCCGCCGTGCCGGCGCGGCTGTTCGCATCCGCAGTGACGCGCGTGATGGTCTGCGCGGTCTCGCGCATGGTAGAGGCGTTGTCGCTGAGGCCGCGCATGATCGCGCCGATCGCCCCGCGAAACTCCTCGACGGATTGTTCGATGTGGCGCGCGCGCTCCTCGCGCGCGGCGGAGCCCTGCGAGACCTGCGAGGCGAGGTTGCGGTTTCGACCCATGGCGTCCTGGAAGACCTGGATCGCGCGCGCCAGTGCGCCGATCTCGTCGGCGCGGTCGGAGTGCGGCACCACGACATCCTCAGTGCCGTCGGCGACCTGCTTGATGGTCGCGGTGATCGCGGCGAGCGGCCGGGCGACCGAGCGGGCGATGATGACGATGCCGATCACGACCAGGGCCAGCGCCACGCCGCCCAGGCACGTCAGGACGAAGGAGAGGGTGCGATTGGTCTCCGTCTCACGCGCGATCTGTTTGGCGCGCTCGGCATAGACCTTGGACAGCGCCTCGAGATCCTTGTTCAGCGCCGAGCGCACGGTGCGGTTGGCATCGTTGTCGCCCCATTCGCGGCCCGCGGCCGCATTGATCTCGACGCCGCGGCGCACCAGCTCCTTGCGGAACTCGACGAACTGCTCGATGCGCTTCTTGAAGGTGGCGAACTGCTCGGCATCGTCGGCTTTGACGATGGTCTCCCAGCGCTTCACGACATCGAGGATCTGGGCGTTGAACTTGAGCAGGCCCTCGCCGTATTTCTTCACCACGGCGGGCTCGGTCGACATGTAGACGCCGCGCGATTCCATCACAACCGCATAGACCAGCGAGTTGACGCGCTCGACGTTCAGCGCGGCGGCGTTCGCCGTCTCGATCGCGCTGGTCAGGTCGGCGCCGCGGCGGCTGTTGTAGTCGGACAGCATCGCGATCGCGGCCGTCAGCAGCGCGAACAGCGCGAAGATCGCATAGAGCTTGGTGGCAAGCGTGAAACGGCCGGCCAGCTTGGCGGCATTCCCAGATCGGTCTGATGTCATGGTGTTTAGGGGCCCGGAATGGCCTGAAGCGGCCGGTGAGCGGGGTGGTTTGAATTTGATGCAAAACTATGCAGAACGAAGATGGATGCGGCGTTAACACGGCCGTTGGCTGCCTCCGTCCTTGGTCGTAGGAAAGGCAAGTTATTTCAGCGTCTTGATCCGAAGGTAGAGTTTCAGGATAGTCTAGGTCGGCCACCGGCCGACGCACCCCGGAGAGACCCTTGGTCTACCGCCATACAATCGACGCCACGACCCACACCTTCGCGGACCTGCGCGACCTCCTTGCCAGGGCGACGCCGCCGCGCTCCGGCGACCGGCTGGCCGGGATCGCCGCCGACACCGCCGAGCAAATGATCGCGGCGCGGATGGCGCTCGCCGACGTCCCGCTCGGCCAATTCCTGCAGGAAGCCGTGATCCCCTACGAGGCCGACGAGGTCACCCGCCTCGTCATCGACAGCCATGACGCGAAGGCCTTCGCGCCGGTGGCGTCCCTGACGGTCGGCGGCTTCCGCGATTGGCTGCTGTCGGATGCCGCAACGCCCGACATCCTGCGCAAGCTGGCGGGCGGCATCACGCCGGAGATGGCAGCCGCAGTGTCGAAGCTGATGCGCAATCAGGATCTGATTCTGGCGGCGCGGAAATGCGAGGTCACCACCGCCTTCCGCAACACCATCGGCCTGAAAGGGCGGATGAGCACGCGGCTGCAGCCCAACCATCCGTTCGACGATGCCAGGGGCATCACCGCCTCGATCCTCGACGGCATCCTGCTAGGTGCCGGCGATGCCTGCATCGGCATCAATCCCGCCAGCGACGATCCGGCCGTCATCGCGCAATTGCTGCGACTGCTCGACGAGATCATCACGCGGCTGAAGATCCCGACGCAAGCTTGCGTGCTGACCCATGTCACGACGACGCTGTCGCTGATCGGGCAGGGCGTGCCGGTCGACCTCGTCTTCCAGTCGGTCGCCGGCACCGAGGCCGCCAATCGCAGTTTCGGCATCGACCTTGCGCTCCTGAAGGAGGCGCAGCAGGCCGGGTTGTCGCAGGGGCGCGGCACGGTCGGGCAGAACGTGATGTATTTCGAGACCGGCCAGGGCTCGGCGCTGTCGGCGGGCGCCCATCACGGCGTCGACCAGCAGACCTGCGAGGCGCGCGCCTATGCGGTCGCCCGCGCCTTTGCCCCGCTGCTGGTCAACAGCGTGGTCGGCTTCATCGGCCCGGAATATCTCTATGACGGCAAGGAAATCATCCGCGCCGGGCTGGAGGATCATTTCTGCGGCAAATTGCTCGGCCTGCCGCTCGGGATCGACATCTGCTACACCAACCACGCCGAGGCGGACCAGGACGACATGGACAATCTGCTGACGCTGCTCGCAGCCGCCGGCGTCACCTTCATCATGGGTGTCCCCGGCGCCGACGACGTCATGTTGAACTACCAGTCGACGTCTTTTCACGACGCGCTCTATGTCCGGGACGTCTTCGGTCTGCGCCGCGCGCCGGAATTCGACGACTGGCTGGTGCAGGCAGGGATTACGGGCGCCGATTTCCGTCTTGCCGGCGATGCAGGCCTGCTGCCCGATTTTGCCTCGCG
This sequence comes from Bradyrhizobium sp. AC87j1, assembly GCF_002936975.1. Taxonomy (NCBI): domain Bacteria; kingdom Pseudomonadati; phylum Pseudomonadota; class Alphaproteobacteria; order Hyphomicrobiales; family Nitrobacteraceae; genus Bradyrhizobium; species Bradyrhizobium sp. AC87j1. The sequence continues at coordinate 41,667 of NZ_PTFE01000015.1, read as the reverse complement.
GCTGATCGCCTGAGGCTGGAAGCTCCCTAAGGCCTTCAGGAAACCATTGGTCCCTCTCCGAATTATGGTTGTGCCACAATATTGAGAAATTCCGGCGACGGCATTACGCTATGTGTCTGGCTGGCTATTTCCGCAACCAGGTCGAGCGTGGCGGGGGAGCTTTGATGCGAGCTGAAAGTAACGGAACGTCCCGGCGGATTCTCTGCGTGTTTCCGCGCTACACCTCATCGTTCGGGACGTTCGAGCATTCCTATCCCCTGACCGATGGTGTCCGTGCCTTCATGCCGCCGCAGGGGCTGCTGCTGCTCGCGGCCTATCTGCCTCGGGAGTGGCAGGTCAAATTCGTCGACGAGAACCTGCGTCGCGCGACCAGGGAAGAGTTCGAGTGGGCCGAGGCGGTCTTCGTCAGCGGCATGCACATCCAGCGCCAGCAGATGAACGACATCTGCCGCCGCGCTCATGAATTCAATCTGCCGGTCGCGCTCGGCGGTCCCTCCGTCAGCGCCTGTCCCGACTATTATCCGTCCTTCGACTATCTCCATGTCGGTGAGCTCGGCGATGCCACCAACCGGCTGATCGAGATCCTGTCGCGCGACACCTCGCGTCCCGAGGCCCAGGTGGTGCTGACCACCAAAGACCGCGTGCCGATGACGGAGTTTCCGATCCCGGCCTACGAGCTTGCCGACGTGAAGAAATACTTCCTCGGCAGTATCCAGTATTCCAGCGGCTGTCCCTATCAGTGCGAGTTCTGCGATATCCCCGGCCTCTACGGCCGCAACCCGCGACTCAAGTCGCCGGAGCAGATCATCGCCGAGCTCGACCGCCTGCGCGAATGCGGCATGACCGACACGGTCTATTTCGTCGACGACAATTTCATCGGCAACCGTAAGGCGGCGATGGACCTGCTGCCGCATCTGATCGAATGGCAGAAGCGGACCGGCTACGTGGTGCGGCTCGCCTGCGAGGCGACGCTCAACATCGCCAAGCGGCCCGAGATCCTCGAAAAGATGCGCGAGGCCTATTTCATCACCATCTTCTGCGGAATCGAGACGCCCGATCCCGACGCGCTGAAGGCGATGCAGAAGGACCACAACATGATGGTCCCGATCCTGGAGGGCGTGCGCACCATCAACTCCTACGGCATGGAGGTCGTCTCCGGCATCATCATGGGACTCGACACCGACAAGCCGAATACGTCTGAGGCGCTGCTCGGCTTCGTCGAGGAGTCCCGGATTCCGCTGCTGACGATCAACCTGCTTCAGGCGCTGCCGAAGACGCCGCTGTGGGACCGGCTGGAGCGTGAGGGGCGCCTGGTCGAAGACGACGGCCGCGATTCCAACGTCGACTTCCTACTGCCCTATGACGACGTCGTCGCGTCCTGGAAGCACGCCATGGCGGTCGCGTATGCGCCCGAGAAGGTCTATGCGCGCTTCCAGTATCAATGCGACCACGTTTATGTTCACCGCCTCAAGGTGCCGACCCCGGACGAGATGAAGACCTGGGCCAACATTAGGCGTGGTCTCGTCATGCTGCGCAACATCTTCTGGAAGGTCGGCGTGCTCGGCGACTACAAGCGCGTGTTCTGGAAGTTCGCGCTGGGGCGCATCAAGCGCGGCGATGTCGAAGGCCTGATCGGATGCACCCTGATCGCGCACCACCTCATCACCTTTGCGCGCGCGGCCTCCAGCGGCAGGCAGAACGCCTCGAATTACTCGATCCGGCTGCGCGAGGCCGCCGTTCCCGCCGAATGATGCGACATGTCTGATCCGGCCCTGCCGCGCCGTCCGACCCTCGATCTGCGGGCGTTCACGCCCGCGCGCGTGGCGCTCGGGCGCAGCGGCGCGAGCGTGCCGACCAAGGCGCTGCTCGATTTCACGCTCGATCATGCCCGGGCCCGCGATGCCGTGCATGCCGCCTTCGATGCAGCGCGTCTGGTCGCCGATCTCGGCGCGCTAGGCCTTGCCGTCACCGAGGTGAGGAGCCAGGCGGTCGATCGCAGGGACTATCTGCGGCGGCCGGATCTGGGACGACGGCTCGACCCCGGCTCGGCCGAGGTTTTGGCGCGAGCGGCCTCGGCGCCATGCCGGCTTGCGCTCGTGATCGGAGACGGCCTGTCCGCGGCGGCGGTCCACGCCCATGCGGTGGCCCTGGCGAGGCGCCTGCTGCCGCTGCTCGCGGAAGGGGATGATGTCGCGATCGACCATGTCGTCGTCGCCTCAGGCGCGCGCGTCGCGCTCGGCGACGAGATCGGCGCCATTCTCGGCGCGCGCATGGCCCTGATGCTGATCGGCGAGCGGCCAGGCCTGTCCGCGCCCGATAGCCTCGGCGCTTATCTGACCTTTGCGCCGAAGCCTGGCCGCACCGACGCCGAGCGAAATTGCGTGTCCAATATCCACCACGCTGGGTTGAGCTACGACGAGGCCGCCTTCAAGATTGCCTGGCTGGTTCGCGAGGGGCTGGCCCGGCAGGTCAGCGGCGTGGCGCTGAAGGACGAGAGCGCGGACCGCGCGCCGCGTCGAATTGGCACGGCGTTGCCCGAATGACGGGCATCCCCGGCCCAGATCGCCACTTCTTGATCGATTTGGCCACACTTCGCCTGCTTGCGAAAAGACCGGTTCACCTGCTAAACCCCTCGCGGCGATTTTCCGCGCATTTTCAAAGGGCAAGCCTCCCATTTGTATGGCGTTTTCAAGCCGTTCGCGGGGCGCAATAAGCTCTCAGACCGAGCCGATTTAGGAACTGGATAAGGCATGCTCGAAAAGCACAGCGAGAATGAGGTTCATGTCGACAAGGTCGAGCAGGGACCTACGTCCTCGATCGCCTTCGGGCTGGAGCGCATTGGGCTGATCGCCGTCCGGGCGCCGATCGTCTCCTGCATCGTCCTGATCGTCCTGATCGTCGGTGCCGTGTTCGGCATCCACCGGATCAAGATCGACGATTCGCTGTCGCAGCTGTTTCGCTCCGACAGTCGCGAATTCCACCAATATGAAGAGGTCACGAAGAAGTTCCCGGCCGAGGAATTCGACGTCCTCGTCGTGGTCGAGGGCAAGAACCTGCTGGCCCGGAACAATCTGGAGAAGCTGCGCGACTTCGTCACCGATCTGCAACTGGTCGAAGGCACGCGCGGGCTGGTCTCGCTGTTCTCGGCACGCCAGGCGCCGGCGCCGGGCAAGCTGCCGGCGGCGCTGTTCCCGGCCGAACTGCCCGAGGGCGCCGACTACGACAAGTTCATCGAGACCGTCAAAAACAACGAGATCATCCGCGGCAAGCTGTTGTCGGAAGACGGCACGCTGGCGCTGATCGTGCTGTCGCTCGATCCGGAGGTGGTGGCGTCCAGCAAGCTGACCAAGACCGTGGGCGACATCCGCGCGCTGATGAAGGAGGATCTCAGCGACACCGGCCTCAACGTGCAGCTCTCCGGCGTGCCGGTGATGCAGCTCGAGATCCGCAATGCCGTCGAGCGTGACGGGCTGACCTACAACATCCTCGGCATTCTCGCCGGCTGCATCATCGCCATCATCTTCTTCCGCAAGATCTCGTTCATGGTCGCCGCGGCGTTCCCGCCGATGATCGCGATCCTGTTGGCGCTCGGCGCGCTCGGCTGGGCCAATTTCAATCTCAACATGTTCCTGAACGTGATGACGCCGCTCATCATGGTCATCAGCTTCTCGGACTCGATGCAGCTCACCTTCGCCGCGCGCGACCGGCTGATCGCGGGCCAGGACAAGTTCACCGCGTTCAAGAACGCGGTGCTGGTGGTGGGACCGGCCTGCGTGCTGACGCACGGCACCGCCGGCATTTCCTTCATCGCGCTGCAGTTCTCCAACTCGGACCTGATCCGCAAGTTCGGCGAGGCGGGCCTCGCCGCCACCATCATCGCGCTGGTCGCGGTGCTGTCGCTGGTGCCGGTGTTCGGCGTGCTGCTCGTGCGCAACGAGAAGACGTTTGCGGTCAAATTCCAGAGCGCGGATGCCGGCGTCCAGGCGCTGCGCAATTTCTGCTATTGGATCGCGGTGCGCATGGTGGGCCGGCCCGGCCTGTTCAGCCTGATCGCGGTGTTCTTCGTCGGCGGCCTCGGCGTCATCTACGCCAATCTGGAGCCGCGCTACCGGCTTGCCGACCAGGTGCCGGACAAGCGTCAGGCCGTCGCTGCCAGCAACCGGCTCGATGCCAAGCTCACCGGCGCCAACCCGGTCAATGTGCTGATCCAGTTCCCCAAGGGTGAATCGCTCTATTCGCCGGAGACTCTGCAGACCATCGCGGACGTGCATGCGACCGTGGAGAAGGCGGCCGGTGTCGGCAATGTCTGGTCGGTCGAGACCCTGCGCCGCTGGCTTGCGGAAAAGGCCGGCAGCGCCGACGTCGCGACGCTGAAGGAATATGTCAGCGTCATTCCCGAGCATCTGGTGCGGCGCTTCATTGACGCCGAGCAGGACGCGGTCGTGGTCGCCGGCCGCGTGCCGGACAAGGATTCCAGCCAGCTCCTGCCGATCGTCGACAAGCTCGATGCCGAGCTCGACGCCGTCCGCAAGAAGCATCCGGGCTACGAGGTTGCGGTGACAGGCCTTGCCGCGATCGCCGCGCGCAACTCGGCCAGCATGATCGAGAAGCTGAACCGCGGGCTCACCGTCGAATTCGCGCTGGTCGCGATCTTCATCGGCCTTGCCTTCCGCTCCTGGGTGGTGATGTTCGCCTGCATCCTGCCGGGCATCTTCCCGGTGGTGATGTCGGGAACGGTGCTGTGGGCGATGGGCGAGGGCCTGCAATTCGCCAGCGTCGTCGCGCTCACGGTCTCGTTCGGTCTCGGCCTCAGCGCCACCATCCACTTCCTCAACCGCCTCCGGCTCGAGAGCAAGCCGGGCGTCGGCTCCGCGCTCGCGGTGGAGCGCGCGACCGTGCTGGTCGGCCCGGCGCTGATCCTGACCACGGTGGTGCTGGCCTGCGGCCTCGTCGTCACCGTGTTCTCCGACCTGCCGTCGCTCCGGCTGTTCGGCTGGCTCAGCGCCTTCTCGATGGTGATGGCGCTGGTCGCCGACCTCTTCATCCTGCGGCCGACGGCGATGTGGCTGATCAATCTGCACGCCAAGCTGCAGGGGACCGACAAGCCGGCGATCTGAGCGGCGGGGCAGCGAAGGCTGCCCTGCCTCACGCCTCGAGCCGGACGATCCCGTACGGATTGAATTTGAAGTTGTCCTCGGCGTAGTCCTGCTCGTGCGACAGCGTGAGCTTGCGATCGCGCAACGTTGCATCGATCCCGCGCTCGGCCATGGCGTTGGCGATTTCTTCCATCAGCATCACCGCGGACCATTCGTTGCCGAGCGGTTTCGCGACATGGACCTCCGGCAGGCCGACGAGGTGATAGCCGACGGTCTCGTAGTAACGATCGCCGGCAAGCGGGCGCTTGGCGAAGGCAAGACGACAGGCCTTGGTGACGGCGGAGGTCATGCTGAGGCCCTGGCTGGTTATGGCGCCCTTGCGCGCCTGATCCATGAGACTTCGCCACCGCGCGACGCCGTGGGCAATGCCGGCGCTTTCGCCTTTTGCGGCCACGGCGCCCGCGTCGAACATCTCGTCCACGATCTGCAAGGCGGCGGCCGAAAAGGCGGCCGTCTTCTGCTGAGCCATCGGCGGGCCCAGCACGTAGAGGACTGATTTGTGGTTGGCCACGGCCGCTTCGTCGGATGCGGACCATGCCTTCGGGAAGACGCGGTCCCAGCACACCCCGAACGACCGCTCCATGTGCGGATCGGGCTTTGCTTGCGAATGGGTGCGGTCGATCTCGAAACCGAAATCGGCGATCGTCTCGGCCACCGCCTTCGGCGGTCGCAGCAGGGTTTCATTCTTGCCAAGGAAGCAGAGCACGTGACGCGGCTTCACGGACGAAGGCCGCATGTTCGCTCCCTGCTGATCATTGGCGAAGGCGCGAGTGGCGACGAAGAGCCCGGCGGCCCTGAGCAGATGTCTGCGTATCGGGTCCATCTTGGCAAGTCCGTTCCGGGTGAGTTCATGCCAGCAAAAAGCCCCCGGCTCGCAAGAACCGGGGGCCAATAATTCCATTCAAGCTGGACGAAATCAGCTCTTGGTCATGGTGATGTTGACGCCGCGGATCTCGCCCTTGGAGCTGATCTGCACCGTCTGCTTGGTGCCGTTGGTGCGCAGCGAGAGGTTGGCGGCAAAGCCGTTGGCCTCGACGAACACGTCGATCTGGCCGCCGCCGGCGGTGCCCTGGAGATTGCCGAAGATATTGCGGCTGGACTCGCTCCAATTTCCGGAGATGCGCTCGCCCTGGCTCGTCACGTCGCTGGTGAGGTCGAACTTGTAGCTGTCGGACGCGCAGTGCAGAGCCTGCTTCAAATTGAGGCCGCTGCCGGCGACCTTGTAGTCGGCCTTGCAGCGAATGCGCTCGGTGGAGCCGTCGGACAGCGATACCGTGCCGGTGCCGGTCCACGCGCCGTCGAAACCGGCAAAGGGGCCGGACGACTGAGCGTGGCCTGCCGAAACCGAGAAGAGCAGCGCCGCCCCGATGCCGGCCGCTTTGATTGCCAGTCCAGATCGCCCAAAGAATTTCATCTCAAATATCCCGTTTTGGAACGACGCCCGCTTACGCGTGATAACGTCTCGCCACATCGAAAGTTTAGTGCTCCGAGCCAGTGTCAGGTTCAAAGCCCGGCCGCCAGAGATGGCGGTTCACGACGTCTCTCGCCAGACCTGGACCGGTCGATTTGCCCTGTTTCTGCGTGTTTCCGGCGGGAAAGGCGCGGCGGACAGATGCAGCTCTGCAACAGGTATGCAGTAAAACGCAGTGCTTCCGAATTATGACGTAGTATCAATCTCTTACATCTGCCAATGAAGGCGCAGGGAAGACCTGATTTGGTGGGCGTGGCGCCAATTTGGCCGCATTTGCCAGTGCTTGTGCCTTCTCTGAGGCCGCACCTCCCGCGGCGACTTGCCATCAGATCAATCCGTTCCGGTCGTCCGCCCTGTGCAGTCCGGGTCCGGTGCGATTCTGCCGTCAGAATGAAGGAATACAATGCGTAAGCTTCTCGTCGCTCTCACCCTGCTGTCGGCATCCCTTTCGACGGCGGCCTTTGCCCAGGCAGGGCGCGGCACGGACGCCGAGCAGAAGGCCTGCACGCGCGACGTGCAGAAGTTCTGCCGCCCGGTCATCGACCAGGGCGATTTCACCATCCTGGCCTGTCTCAAGGAGAACCGGGCCAAGATCTCGCAGGCCTGCGACCAGGTCCTGAAGACCCACAACCAGTAAGCTCGGCCACTGGCCCACAAAAGGCGGCCTCCGGGCCGCCTTTTCGGGCCCGATCCGCGGAAGGGCAGCCATCGAGAGACAGGATTGGTTTTGCGGCCGTATTCCCCTATATGGGGGCCGCGGCGGATCGCCGGCATGAGCCCGCGCGAGCGAAGAAGCCCTTCCTGTCCAAACGATTGTAAACCAGCCCTCGATGACCTCTGCGAGCGAATTGCGATCCGGTAAAGGTGACCGCGACGAGAATTTTCCCGTCGCGTCCTGGATCATTCATCCGCGTCATCGCGCTCTGATCCTGGCGTATTACAATTTCGTCCGTACCGCCGACGACATTGCCGATCACGCGACCCTGCCGCCCGACCAGAAGCTCGCTTATCTCGACCTGCTCGAGGCGGAACTGCTCGGCAAGGGCGACACCCAGGCCGAGGCTGTCATCCTGCGCCGTGCACTGGCCGAGCGCGGCATGGCGCCGCGCCACGCGCTCGACGTGCTCATCGCATTCCGCATGGACGTGACCAAGCTGCGCTACGAGAACTGGGACGAGGTCATCCACTATTGCCGTTACTCGGCGATGCCGGTCGGCCGCTTCATGCTCGATGTCCACGGCGAGAGCACCTCGACCTGGGCCGCATCGGATGCGCTCTGTGCAGGCTTGCAGATCAACAATCATCTCCAGGATTGCGGCAAGGATTTTCGCGAGCTCAACCGCGTCTATCTGCCGCGCGATGCACTGGCCGCACACGGTGCTTCGGTCGAGCAGCTCGGGCTGACGGAGTCGCCACCGGCGATGCTGGCCTGCCTGCAGGCGCTGGCCGTGCGCAACGAAGCGTTGCTCGACGAGGGCAGGGCGCTCGCTGCGGAGATCCGGGATTTCCGTCTCGGCGTCGACGTCGCGGTGATCCAGGCCTATGCCGACCGCATCGTGCGCCTGCTCAAGGTGCGCGATCCTCTGCGCGAGCGGGTGCACCTGAACAAATTCGAACTGCTCATCTTCAGCCTTGCCGGAATGTTCAGTGAGGCCGGCCGCCGCGCAATTGGACGCAAGGCCATTTCCAGACCGGGGACTGCACATGACGCTTGAGGCGACCTCGCCCGGCGCCAATTATGGCTCGACCGCATCCGGCAGCTCGTTCTACGCCGCGATGCGCATCCTGCCGCATGACCAGCGCGAAGCGATGTTCCAGATCTACAGCTTCTGCCGCCAGGTCGACGACATCGCCGATTCCGACGGCCCGCGCGCGGAGCGGCTCGCCGCGCTTCAGGAATGGCGCAACGACATCGACGCGCTCTATCAGGGCAATCCGCCGCCGCGGCTGAGGGACTACGTCGGCTCGGTGAAGACCTTCGGCCTCAAGCGCGAGGATTTCCTCGCCATCGTCGACGGCATGGAGATGGACGTGCCGCAGGACATCCGCGCGCCCGACATGGCGACGCTGGATCTGTATTGCGATCGCGTCGCCAGCGCCGTGGGACGGCTGTCGGTGCGGGTGTTCGGCCTGCCGGAAGAGGACGGCATCCAGCTCGCCTATCATCTGGGCCGCGCGCTTCAGCTCACCAACATCCTGCGCGACATCGACGAGGACGCGGGCCTCGGCCGGCTCTATCTGCCGCGCGAGGCGCTGCTGCATGCCGGCATCACCTCCGACGATCCGAACCGCGTGATCGCCGAGCGCGCGCTGCCGAAGGTCTGCCTGCCGCTGACGCAGCGTGCGAAGGCGCATTTCGAGAAGTCGGACGAGATCATGAACCGCAACAAGCGCCGCACGGTGCGCGCGCCGCGGATCATGTCGAAATACTATCATTCCATTCTGGATCTCCTGATTGCGCGCGGCTTCAACGCGCCGCGCCAGCCGGTGCGTGTGTCAAAGGTCACACGTATTCTGATCCTGCTCCGTTACGCTTTCATCTGATGCAAAAGACAGCTCATATCATCGGCGCCGGGATTTCCGGCCTTTCCGCCGCCGTGCGGCTCGCCAATGCCGGCTTCAAGGTCGCCGTGCACGAGGCGACGCAGCAGGCCGGCGGCCGTTGCCGTTCCTATTTCGACGGCGCCACCAATCTCACCATCGACAACGGCAATCATCTGCTGCTGTCGGGCAACAGCCACGCGCGTGCCTATGCACGTTCGATCGGCAGCGAGGCCGGCCTCGTCGGCCCTGACAGCGCGCAGTTTCCCTTCGTCGACATCAAGACCGGGCAGCGCTGGCAGATCGATCTCGGCACCGGCCGGCTGCCGACCTGGGTGCTCGACGAAGGCCGCCGCGTGCCCGACACGGGCCTCACCGATTATCTGAAACTGGCGCCGCTGATCTGGGCGTCGGAAGACACATTGGTCGGCAAATCCATTCCTTGCGAAGGCGTGCTCTATCAGCGTCTGGTGCAGCCGCTGCTGCTCGCGGCGCTCAACGTCGATCCGCCCGAGGGCTCGGCCGGGCTTGCCGGCGCCATCGTGCGCGAGACGCTGCTTGCCGGCGGCCAGGCCTGCCGTCCCCTCATCGCGCGCGACGGCCTCAGCGCCGTTCTGATCGAGCCCGCCGTGAAGTTCCTGCAGGATCGTGGCCATACCGTTCAGCTCGGCCATGAGCTGCGGTCCTTCACCAGCACTGACGGCAAGGCCAGTGCGCTGAATTTCGGCGGCGAGGATGTCGTTCAGATCGGGGAGGGCGACGTCGTCGTGATGGCGGTGCCGCCGCGTGCAGCTGCGAGCCTGCTGCCGGGCGTGAAGACGCCGACCGAATACCGCGCCATCGTAAATGCGCATTTCCGGATCACACCGCCGCCGGCTTCGGCGCCGATCCTCGGTGTGATCGGCGGCGTCGTGGAGTGGCTGTTCGCGTTCCCGAACCGGTTGTCCGTCACCATCAGCAACAGCGACCGTCTGGTCGACATGCCGCGTGAGGAACTCGCGCAGACGATCTGGAACGACGTCTGCAAGGCCGGCGGCGTGTCCGGCGAGTTGCCCCCCTGGCAGATCGTGCGCGAGCGTCGTGCCACATTTGCGGCGACGCCGGCGCAGAATGCCCTGCGTCCGGGGCCGGTCACTGCGCTGAAAAACCTGTTCCTTGCGGGTGATTGGACTGCTACGGGATTGCCTGCAACCATCGAAGGATCGGTCCGGTCCGGTGATCGCGCCGCCGATCTGGTTCTCGCCGCCAAAGGATCCTGAAAGGCGGCCCTGACGGGCGGACGTCCCGGCCAATTTCAATCGACTATCGGAGCAATCGAGCGAGATGGATTCCGTGAACGCGACCAGCCGCGAAGCCCTTCAATCGGGCATCTTGCAATCGGGCATCCTGGAATCGAGCATTGCATCGGCGACGCAGGGCGTCCTCGACTTCCAGCAGGCGGACGGCCATTGGGTGTTCGAGCTCGAGGCCGACTGCACGATTCCGGCCGAATACGTCCTGTTGCGCCACTATCTCGCCGAGCCGGTCGATGCCGTGCTCGAAGCCAAGATCGCCAATTATCTGCGCCGCGTGCAGGGCGCCCATGGCGGCTGGCCGCTGGTGCATGACGGCGAGTTCGACATGAGCGCCAGCGTGAAGGCCTATTTCGCGCTGAAGATGATCGGCGATTCCGTCGACGCTCCGCACATGGTGCGTGCGCGCGAGGCCATTCACGCCCGCGGCGGCGCCATCAACAGCAACGTCTTCACGCGCTTCCTGCTTGCGATGTACGGCGTGGTGAGTTGGCGCGCGGTGCCGGTGCTGCCGATCGAGATCGTGCTGCTGCCGTTCTGGTCGCCGTTCCACCTCAACAAGATCTCGTACTGGGCGCGCACCACGATGGTGCCGTTGATGGTGCTCGCAGCGCTGAAGCCGCGTGCGAAGAACCCGAAGGGCGTCGGCATCGACGAGCTGTTCCTGCAGGATCCGCGCTCGATCGGCATGACCGCGAAGGCGCCGCACCAGAGCATGGCCTGGTTCGTGCTGTTTCGCTCGCTCGACGCCGTCTTGCGCGTGATCGAGCCGATGTTCCCGAAGGCCTTGCGCAAGCGCGCCATCGATGCGGCGCTCGCCTTCACCGAGGAGCGGCTCAACGGCGAGGACGGCATGGGCGCGATCTACCCGCCCATGGCCAACATCGTCATGATGTACGACGCGCTCGGCAAGGATGAGAACTTCCCGCCGCGCGCGATCACACGCCGGGGCATCGACAAGCTGCTCGTGATCAAAGACGACGAGGCCTATTGCCAGCCCTGCGTCTCGCCGGTGTGGGACACGACGTTGACGGCGCATGCGCTGCTGGAAGCCGGCGGCGACAAGGCGGTGCCGGCGGCCAAGCAGGGCCTCGACTGGCTGATCCCGAAGCAGGAGCTCGAGGTGAAGGGCGACTGGGCCGCGAAGCGGCCCGACGTGCGTCCGGGCGGCTGGGCCTTCCAATACAACAATGCTCATTATCCCGATCTCGACGACACCGCTGTGGTGGTGATGTCGATGGACCGCATGCGCCGGGAGCACGGTGCGACCGGCTACGACGTTGCGATCGACCGCGGCCGGGAGTGGATCGAGGGCATGCAGAGCGACGATGGCGGCTGGGCTGCCTTCGACGTCAACAATCTCGAATACTATCTCAACAACATCCCGTTCTCGGACCACGGCGCGCTGCTCGACCCGCCGACCGAGGACGTCACGGCGCGCTGCATCTCGATGCTGGCTCAGCTCGGCGAGACCGAGAAGACCAGCAAGCACGTGGCTGACGGGGTTGCCTATTTGCGGAAGACCCAGCACCCCGAGGGCTCCTGGTACGGCCGCTGGGGCATGAATTTCATCTATGGAACCTGGTCAGTGCTCTGCGCCCTCAACATGGCCGGGGTGCGCCACGACGACCCCATGATTCGGAAGGCCGCGGACTGGCTGGCCTCGATCCAGAACGAGGACGGCGGTTGGGGCGAGGACGCCGTCAGCTACCGCCTCGATTACCGGGGATGGGAGGCCGCCCCCTCGACCGCCTCCCAAACGGCATGGGCCTTGCTTGCCCTGATGGCTGCAGGCGAGGTTGATCACCCGGCCGTCGCCCGCGGGGTGGAGTACCTGATTGCAACACAGAACGAAAAAGGACTGTGGGACGAGCAGCGGTACACCGCCACAGGCTTCCCCCGCGTGTTCTATCTGCGGTATCATGGTTACCCAAAGTTCTTTCCGCTGTGGGCACTGGCGCGGTATCGGAACTTGCGGAACACCAACAGCAGGGTGGTAGGGGTCGGAATGTGACTTTGGGGACGGGGGACTATTTTACCGTGGGTAATGCCATCGACCCGCGGCCGATACTGATCGTGACCGGACTGGTTCAGGAGGCCCGCATCGCAGCCGGGCCCGGAATGGCGGTTATTTGTTCATCCAGCAGCCCGACCCAGTTGCGGGCGCTGCTGACGGTGGTGGATCCGGAGACGATTCGCGGCGTGATCTCGTTCGGCGTGGCCGGCGGGCTCGACCCGAGCTTGCGCTCCGGAGACGTCGTGCTGGCGACCGAGGTGCTCGACGGCGACACCCGTTGGGCCGCAGGGCTCTCGCTCGGCGACGAATTGATCGACCGCCTGACCTCGGGCCGTCGCCGCGTGGTGCGCGGCAGCCTCGCCGGTGCCGAGGAAGTGGTCACCAAGCGCGCCTGCAAGGCGGCGCTGCACTCGGAGACGGGCGCTTCGGCCGTCGACATGGAAAGCCACATCGCCGCCGCCTACGCCGCTGAAGCCGGGCTGCCCTTTGCCGCGGTTCGCGTCATCAGCGACCCCGCCCACCGCGCGCTGCCGGCGCTCGCTCGTGCCGCGATCAAGCCGAACGGCCAGATCGACCTCGCGGCCGTCCTGCGCGGCATCGTGCGCAATCCGGCGACGCTGCATGCGCTGGTCTCGACCGGCATCGACTTCAACCGCGCGCTGCGCTCACTGCGCGGCTGCCGCGACTACCTGATCGGCACCGAGCTCGTCGAGAGCGAGGCGCTGGTCTCGAAGGCGGCCTGAGCGGTTTCCTCGATCGATGAAGATAGGGCCCGGTCGCCATTGGCGTCCGGGCCTTTTCTGTTTTGTGGCTCGATTCTGAACTCGCTTCACCCCGACCAACTGGATGGAAGACAGATTTCGAGCGGCGGACGAAAGTTAGGTGGCAATGGATATTGATCAAATAGATAGCTTTCAGGCCGTGGTCGCAACGATCATGAACCGCTCTGCCCGTGCGTGGGTCTATCTTCCGAGTGGCAGGACATGGAGTTTAGATTCGGAATCCGCGACGTTGGAAAGCGACGAGGTGCCACCAGAATTGGAAGATGAGCCAGATGCCGGGATCCCTCAATTCGCAAAACGACATGATCTGATGCAGGTGATGCCCGTAACGACCCTGCAAGACATCGTATCCAATGCGCGCCGGCAAAAGCTTGACGCGACCCTGGACGAGCTATTCGCGGCTTTCGTTTTCTATTTACGAGAATGATGCATTTATGGAGCTGAAATAGCGCAGAGAGCTCAGCGGTTCGTGAGCCTTTTTCGTTCGCACCGCGCCGGACGCTGCTCATACGGTGCCATCGCGGGGCTGCATCAACTGTGATGTGACGGCTCTTAATCCTCCAGGGTATTCATTGGATGTCGCTTGAATCACTCGCGCGCAAACTGGTGCCGCCACTCCATCCTTTGGAAGCATCAGGCGACTGGACTTCAATTGAAGGCGCCATGGGCGTGGTGCTCCCAAATGACTTCAAGCAATTCATAGGTGCCTACGGGAGTGGTGTGATCGGAGACTTCCTGACGATTCTAAATCCCTTCTCCACAAGGCCCGGGCTGAATCTGCCGCAGCAGTCCAGGCGGCAGTTGGACGTGCTGCATGCTTTGCAGGACACGTTCGGCGAACAGGTCCCGTTCGAGCTGTACCCAATCGAAGGCGGGCTATTGCCCATAGGCATCACGGACAATGGAGATGTCATCCATTGGCTCACAAGTGGCGGTGCAGCCGATTGGACTGTTTTCGTGAACGAGGCCCGCAGTCCGGACTACGAACATTTTCCATGTTGCCTGACGCAATTCATCGAGGGCGTCATCGAAAGATCGATCCGCTGTCGGGCATTTCCGCTCTCGATTTTTCAAGCTCCTCCCGCATTCCGTAGCTTGTGATCCCGCGCGCGAACAAAAGAAAAAGGCAAGCACGCGAGATCGTTTATCCTGCATGAGGCGACCGATGTCTTCGACCGAGCCGCGCTGCTGCTGTGCATGGGGTTGTTTTCGAAACGCTGCAGGAAGAAATCCATTAGGGCACGCAGGGTGCCGTGCGATGATTCCGGGTTCGCGTTGCGCGCGCCCCGGAATGACGGCGAGAGGGGCGGCAAGCGGCTGGTAAAAATGACCCGTCGGGCAAAACACCAGAACCCCCGTCAATCCCTTCTCGCAAAAATATTCTACTTTCCAGAATTTCGGATTTGTGGCATATAGCGGGTCATCCCGGCCCTCCCAGAGGGGCGCTTCGCGATCGTCACGAGATGCGGGCCGGGGTGCGGTGGACGCGGCAGCGCCGGCGCGAGAGGCGATGACAGGGCGGGCAACCGCGAGTCATGCGCATCGCGGGACGAACGGCGTGGTCACAGCGGTTTTGGTCGTCGTCGGGGGCGAGCACACGCTAGCTCTCGGCGATCAGGTCAAACCGTCCGCGGACGGAGAAGTCGTGTGGTCCTGACGCCCGCAGGCTGGCGTCAAGCCTTGCGGTGATGCGGCGGCCCGACCGGGCGCGCGCATCGACCAGCCGCAACGCGACGGGGGCAACAGTGCATCGCTCCCCGAGGAGAGCACGGAGGACACCGTTAAAACCATCCGCGCAGGGAAGGCCGGGCGACCGGCAACACCTGTAGTCCACCCCGTGTGCGTTTTTCCATGCACGCGGACCGCGGGTGCCGCCGGCGCCCGGCCTTCCCTGCGCCCTCTGGCTTTCATGGGGCGTGCACGAACAGCAAAGCTCGGGCGAAAGAAGCCGCGAGAACGCGCAGGTATGTCTGTGAGGAAAAGAGCGCATGGCAAGAGCAAGCTGGTGCCGCACGCTCCGTCAGTGCGAGCGCAGCGAAGCAATCCAGAATTTTTCCGCAGAAGCAATCTGGATTGCTTCGCTGCTCTCGCAATGACGGCGAGAGAGAATGACTCGATCTCCTCTCGTGCCCCGGGCGCAGCGCAGCGTCCCTTCGACGATGCGCTGCAGAGCCGGGGCCCATGCATCGACACGGCACGCGGCTGCTGGGTCCCGGCTCTGCGCAGCAGCGCAAAGAGCGCTGCAGCGCGTCCGGGACACGGGCCGCTCGTCTGACCGCGCACAAGGCAAAGGCCCGGTCGCGTTCGCGATCGGGCCTTTCTCGGTTGTAAATATGATTGCCGCTTTACGCCGCAGTCGAAGCCTTCTGTGCGGCCTTCGCCTGCGCGGCCTCGGCCTCGTCCTTGCGAATCTCCGACAGGCGCTTCTGCACTTCCGCAGAGAAGATGTACTGCGCCGGGCGCTGCTTGGACATGTCGATCTCCGGCGCCATCGGGCCGGAGGTCTTGATGCCGCGCAGCGACACCCACATCGCCTTCAGCGGGTTATTGAGGGCTGCGGTCGCCGCCGTCGGCTCGTAGCCGCAATGGGCCATACAGTCGGCGCACTTCTCGTACTTGCCGGTGCCGTAGGTCTCCCAGTCGGTGGTGTCCATCAGCTCCTTGAAGGTCTTGGCGTAGCCTTCACCGAGCAGGTAGCAGGGCTTCTGCCAGCCGAAGATGTTGCGCGCGGGCATGCCCCAGGGCGTGCACTCGTATTCCTGGTTGCCGGCGAGGAAGTCCAGGAACAGGCCGGAATGCATGAAATTCCACTTCTTGCCCTTGCCCATCGCAAAGACGTCGCGGAACAGCTTCTTGGTCTTGGTGCGGTTGAGGAAGTGCTCCTGGTCCGGCGCGCGCTCATAGGCGTAGCCGGGCGACATCGAGACGCCGACACCGAGCTCGACGGTGAGGTCCAGGAACTTCGCGATCTCCTCGGCCGGGTGGCCGTCGAAGATGGTGGCGTTGACGTTGACGGTGAAGCCGCGCGCCTTGGCCGCCTTGATCGCGGAGACGGCGCGGTCGAACACGCCCTTCTGCGACACCGCCTTGTCGTGATGGTCCTTCAGGCCGTCGAGATGCACGGAGAAGAACAGATACGGGGAGGGCTCGAACAGATCGAGCTTCTTCTCGAGCAGCAGCGCGTTGGTGCAAAGCGAGACGAACTTCTTGCGCTCAACGAGGCCGCGCACGATCTCGCCGATCTCCTTGTGGATCAGCGGCTCGCCGCCGGGAATGGCGACCATCGGCGCGCCGCACTCGTCGGCCGCGTCCCAGCACTCCTGCGCGGTCATGCGGCGGTTGAGGATCGCATCCGGATAATCGATCTTGCCGCAGCCGACGCAGGCGAGGTTGCAACGAAACAGCGGCTCCAGCATCAGCACGAGCGGATAGCGCTTGCGGCCAAGCAGTTTCTGCTTGAGCAAATAGCCGCCGATACGCATTTCCTTGAAGAAGGGGATGGCCATTACAAAGTTTCTTTCTGGGCTTTTCAATTCGGGTGGGTCAGCTCGCAGCCAATTGGGCCGGAAGCCGGAATTCGATGTTTTCCTCGCGGCCCGGCAACACCTGGACCTTGACCGGTCCGATTCGCCGCATCGCTTCGATCACGTCATCCACGAGTACCTCGGGCGCCGAAGCGCCGGCCGTGATGCCGACGGTCCTGGCATTTTTCAACCACTCCGGATTGAGCTCGCTGCCGTCGGCAATCAAATAACTCGCGACGCCGGCTTCGGTGCCGATTTCGCGAAGCCGGTTCGAATTCGAGCTATTGGCAGCGCCCACCACCAAGATCACGTCGACCAGCTTGCTCAAGTCCCTTACCGCAGATTGGCGGTTCTGTGTCGCATAGCAGATATCCCGGATATCCGGACCTTGAATATCTGTAAAGCGGGTCTGAAGGGCCGCGATGATATCCTTGGTGTCGTCGACCGACAGGGTGGTCTGGGTGATGTAGGCCACTGGCGTATCAGCCGGCAGCGTCAGGGCCGTAACCTCTTGAACGCTTTGGACAAGCAGCACGGGGGCGGGAACCTGGCCCATCGTGCCCTCGACCTCGGGGTGGCCGGCATGGCCGATCAGGATCAGCGTGCGGCCCTTGGTGATGTAGCGCTTCCCCTGATTGTGAACTTTCGTGACCAGCGGGCAGGTGGCATTGAGCACGGGAAGGTCGCGCGCGGCGGCCTCTTCCTCGACGCTGCGGGCGACCCCGTGAGCGCTGAAGACCGTTACCGCCTTCGGCGGCACCTCGGACAGCTCCTCGACGAAGATGGCGCCTTTGTTCTTCAGGCTCTCGACCACGTATTTGTTGTGCACGATCTCATGGCGCACGTAGACGGGCGGGCCATACTTATTCAGCGCCCGTTCCACGATCTCGATCGCACGCACCACGCCCGCGCAGAAGCCGCGCGGTTGCGCCAGATAAACTTCCATTGGACGCCCATCACGCAAGTTGCACCAATCCGCTTCGTAAGTTCCGGCGGCACCCCGATACTGACCAATGCGTTGCAATATCCGCACCATTGGTCCGCGCACGCGGTAGCCACCCACCCCCGTCGGGGCTCCGGCGCATGGAGGCGCAATACTTTGTGGCAAAAAATCGGCGGTAAGGAAAGGTCGAATGGACCTGAGTTCCCTGCTAGGCCGATTTTACGGTATTATAGTAGAGAGGTGGGTGTATGCAAGCCAGCGACATCAGTGACCAGCCCTTCGTCACTTTCCCGCCTCAACTCCCCGGCTATACCCACCGCCCCGCTTGATTTTGCCACGGTCTGCCGCCGTTTACCTCGAACCTTCTGGCGGCGAGAGCCTCTCAAAACAGCAATAGGTTTCGCCCGGGAACTCCGATAAACAGCGGGCGTTTCCGGCAAGCTGTTAACCGCAGAAAGAAAAGAAGTGCTGCAAAGCGTAGTCGTTGCCATCGTCAGGGCCTGCACCCGGTTTGCCTCCCTCGTCGTCGTTCTCGGGCTCCTGCTGTCGGTGGGAGCGGGCTATTACGCTGCGCGCCACTTCGCCATCAACACCGACATCAATTCGCTGATTTCCCAGAATCTCGATTGGCGCAAGCGTGACCAGCAGTTCGACAAGGCGTTCGATCAAAACGAAACGATCCTCGCTGTGGTCGAAGCCCGGACCCCGGAGATGACGAGCGCAGCGGCGGACGCGCTCTATGCCAGGCTGAAGGACGACAAGACCAACTTTCAGTCCCTGCAGCAGCTCGGCAGCGGCGAGTTCTTCGAAAAGAACGGGCTGTTGTTCCTGCCGACCGAAGAGGTCGGCAAGATCACCAGCCAATTCGAATCTGCAGCGCCCCTGATCGAGATCATGGCTGGCGATCCCTCGATCCGCGGCCTGACCGGCGCGCTGGAGACGGGACTTGCCGGCGTCAAGCGCGGCCAGGTCAAGCTCGACAACACCGAGCGTCCTTTCAACTTGATCGCGCAGACGGTCGAGACCGTGCTCAACAAGGGCAATGCGAGCTTCTCCTGGCGCGAGCTCGTCAGCGACGAGCCGCTGAAGGATTCGGACAAGCGCGCCTTCATCGAGTTCAAGCCGATCCTCGACTACAACGCGCTGGAGCCCGGCAAGGATGCCACCGACGCGATCCGCAAGGCCGCAGTGGATCTGGATTTTGCGACCAAATACCAGGCGCGGGTGCGGCTGACCGGCCCGGTGCCGATCGCCAACGAGGAATACGCGACAGTCCAGGAAGGCGCCGTCGTCAACGGCGTCGGCACGGTGCTCGTCGTGTTGCTCATCCTGTGGCTGGCGCTGCATTCGTCGAAGATCATCTTCGCGGTGTTCGTCAATCTCTTCGTCGGCCTCGCGCTGACGACCGCCGCCGGCCTGATGATGGTCGGATCGTTCAATCTGCTGTCGATCGCGTTCGCGGTGCTCTTCGTCGGCCTCGGCGTCGATTTCGGCATCCAGTACAGCGTCCGCTACCGCTCGGAGCGCTACAAGCACAACGATCTCCCAGGCGCGCTGGTGCTGGCGGCGAAGCGCTCGGCGGTGCCGCTGTCGCTCGCGGCGATGGCGACCGCGGCCGGCTTCCTCTGCTTCATGCCGACCGACTACAAGGGCATCGCGGAGCTGGGCCAGATCGCCGGCGTCGGCATGCTGGTGGCGTTCCTCTCCTCGATCACCGTTCTGCCGGCCATGCTGAAGCTGCTGAACCCGCCCGGCGAGAAGGAGCCGGTCGGCTACGCCTTCCTGGCGCCGCTCGATCACTTTCTGGAGAAGCACCGCGTGCTGGTCGTGGGCGGCACGCTGCTGCTGGCGCTCGCCGGCCTGCCGCTGCTCTATTTCATGAAGTTCGACTTCAACCCGATGAACCTGCGCAACCCGAGGGCGGAATCGATCGCGACCTTCCTCGACCTGCGCAAGGATCCCAACACCGGCGCCAATGCCATCAACGTGATGACCACGTCCGAGGAGCAGGCGAAGCAGGTCGAGGCGAAGTTGGAGAAGGTCCCCGAGGTGCTGCGGGTGATGTCGCTCAACAGCTTCGTGCCCCAGGATCAGCCGCCGAAGCTGAAGCTGATCGCGCAGGGCGCCAAGGTGCTGAACCCCGCACTCAACCCTGATCAGATCGATGCGGCGCCGACCGACAAGGAAAACGTCGAGGCGCTGAAATCCTCGGTCGACAATCTGCGCCGGACCGCGGGCGATGCGAAGGGGCCGGGCTCGATCGCCTCGCGCCGTCTGGCAGACGCGCTCGAAAAGCTCGCCAATGGCGAGGAGGCCACGCGCAACAAGGCGCAGGACGTGTTCGTCACGCCGATGAAGATCGTGTTTGACCAGCTCAGGAACGCGATGCAGGCCGGGCCCGTCACCCTGAGCTCACTGCCGCCCGATCTCGTCAGCGCCTGGAAGAGCAAGGACGGCATCATCCGCGTCGAGGCGCTGCCCAAGGGCGATCCCAACGACAACGACACGCTGCGCAAATTTGCGGCGGCGGTGCTCGTTGCCGAGCCGACCGCGATCGGCGGGCCGGTCTCGATCCTGAAATCAGGTGACACCGTGGTGCGGGCGTTCATTCACGCCGGCATCTACGCGCTGCTGGTGATCGGCCTCTTGCTGTGGATCACGCTACGCCGCTTCGTCGACGTGCTGATGACGCTGGTGCCGCTCCTGGTTGCCGGCGCGGTGACGCTCGAGATCTGCGTGTTGATCGGCCTGCCGCTCAACTTCGCCAACATCGTCGCGTTCCCGCTGCTGCTCGGCGTCGGCGTCGCCTTCAAGATCTACTATGTCGTGGCATGGCGCTCGGGCAGGACAAACCTGCTCCAGACCAGCCTGACGCGCGCGATCTTTTTCAGCGCACTGACGACGGCGACCGCGTTCGGCAGCCTGTGGCTGTCCAGCCATCCCGGCACGTCCAGCATGGGCAAGCTGCTGGCACTCTCGTTGGTGACGACGCTCGCCGCCGTGCTGCTGTTCCAGCCGGCCCTAATGGGCAAACCCCGCAATCTCAGGGAGTAGGCAGATGTCGCCGACCGGGTCGGCGGCACCTTTCTGACCCGGCTTTGTGGGGGCGGTGGCGCTCTTCGGGGCACCCGCCGCAGGCGCAGGCGCCGCTGTCGCGCCCATCGTGCCCTGAGCCTTCGGCGCCGCGCCGGTGGACTTGGGCGCGCCCTTGGCCATGGCATTGGCGGTGCTCAAGGGGATCGGCGGGCCGACCCGGGTCCAGGTCTCGCCGCCGCAGAGGAAGCCCATTACGCAGCCCTTGATTTCGAGCTGGTCGGCGCCGGACGGCGTGATGGTCGCGCTATAGAGCTGGCCGTCCTTGGCGTTGTAGACCTGCCCTTCCCACTGATCGACGCCGGGCTTCTTCTTCATGTCGATCAGCGTCGCCATGCCCAGCGTCGGTCTGGTCTTTTTCGAGGCATCCGGATTGTTCTCGTCGCGGCCGCCGGGCTGCTTTTCCCAGGAAACGGCGCCCCACATGCTGCCATTGCATTGGGCGACGCGAATGTTGGCGACGCCGTCGGCAACCCGCCAGTCGCCGGTGGGATCGGCGGCGAGCGCCGGGGTCAGGCAGGTGTAACCGCCAGCCAGTATTAGTCCGGTGTAAAGGGCTAAACGCATGATAGTTCCTTGGCAGTGCAACATGGGCTAAAGCTGTGCTTGCGAAGATGGTCCGAAAAAGGGCAAAAGGCCGCACAGACCGTTTTCAGTAACGGTCCCTTTTCAGTTGACGAGACGGCCCTCAACCGAAGTATGTAACGGATGCACAGCCCAAATCCAGACATGTCTGAGCTTTTCGCGGACCGTCAGGCCCAGCGCAGCACCCTGCATAATCGGTATCTGAACGAGCAGTTCGTTCGGGTTCTCAAGACCATCGGCTACGATGTCGGCTTCCAGAAGGGGCAGGGGCAGTATCTCTACGATCGCGACGGCGCGCGCTATCTCGACCTGTTGTCCGGCTTTGGCGTGTTTGCGATCGGGCGCAATCATCCGGTCATGCGCGACGCGCTCAAGAGCGTGCTCGATGCCGACCTGCCCAACCTCGTCCAGTTCGACGTCTCCGTGCTCGCCGGCGTGCTCGCCGAGCGGCTGCTGAAATATGTCCCTTATCTGGACAAGGCGTTCTTCGCCAATTCCGGCGCCGAATGCGTCGAAGCCGCGATCAAATTCGCGCGCGGCGCCACCGGCCGCCCGGGCATCGTCTACTGCGCCCACGGCTATCATGGCCTGACCTATGGCGCGCTGTCGCTGACGGGTGATTCGAACTTCCGCACCGGCTTCGAGCCGCTGCTGCCGGGCTGCACCTCGATCCCGTTCAACGATCTGGCCGCGCTGGAAAAGGCGCTGGCCTCGCGTGAAGTCGCGGCGTTCGTGGTCGAGCCGATCCAGGGCAAGGGCGTCAACATGCCCACCGACGAGTTCCTGCCGGGCGCGGCCGCGCTCTGCAAGAAATACGGCACGCTGTTCGTCGCCGACGAAATCCAGACCGGCATGGGCCGCACCGGCCGCTTCCTCGCGGTCGAGCATTGGAACGTCGAGCCCGATATGGTGCTGCTGTCGAAGTCGCTGTCGGGCGGCCACGTGCCGGTTGGCGCGGTGCTGACGCGCAAGGCCATCTTCGACAAGATATTCAACCAGATGGACCGCGCTGTGGTGCACGGCTCCACCTTCTCCAAGAACGACCTCGCGATGGCCGCAGGCATAGCGACGCTCGACGTGATGGAGTCCGAGAAGCTGATCGAGTCCGCCGCCAAGCGCGGCGCCGAGCTGCGCCTGGCGCTGACGCGCATGGTGCCCGGCTACGAGCTGCTGAAGGAAGTGCGCGGCAAGGGCCTGATGATCGGCATCGAGTTCGGTCCGCCGAAGTCCCTGCGGCTGCGCGCCTCCTGGAACGTGCTGGAGACAGCCAACAAGGGCCTGTTCTGCCAGCTCATCACCGTGCCGCTGTTCAAGGACCACAAGATCCTCACGCAGGTCGCCGGTCACGGCAGCCACACCATCAAGCTGTTGCCGCCGCTCACCATCACCGAGGAAGACTGCAACTGGATCGAAAAGGCGTTCGACGACGTCATCGCCGGCAGCCACAAGGTCCCCGGCGCGATCTGGTCGCTCGGCAAGACGCTGGTGGACAACGCGGTGCGACGGTCGGCGTAAGGCCGATCCGTCACGCCGCCTTGGGCTTGTTCACAGTCTCGATGCGGTCCAGCGCCTTGCCGAGATCACGCTTTGCGATCTGGATATCGTAATCGTTCTGGAGATTGAGCCAAAGCTCGGCGGTCGTGCCGAGCGCCTTGGCGAGCCGAAGTGCGGTGTCGGCGGTGACTCCGGTCTGCTCACTCGCAATCCGCTCGATGCGCGTGCGCGGTAGGCCACATGTCTTGGCAAGCGCGCCGGCGGACATGTTCAGGGGGATCAGAAATTCCTCCCGCAGAACCTCGCCAGGATGCATGGGCTTGAGTTTCTTGGCCATAGCCCAATGTAGCGCTCAATCTTCGAAGATTTTCCACTGTTGATGCAGCTTGGATTGCTTCG
Source organism: Bradyrhizobium sp. AC87j1 (assembly GCF_002936975.1). NCBI lineage: Bacteria > Pseudomonadati > Pseudomonadota > Alphaproteobacteria > Hyphomicrobiales > Nitrobacteraceae > Bradyrhizobium > Bradyrhizobium sp. AC87j1. The sequence continues at coordinate 18,370 of NZ_PTFE01000015.1, read as the reverse complement.
ACCTTCTCGAAATGACGGCGAAGACGGCTACCCCTCCACATTCGCCTTCATCGCCACCTCGAACTTGTCGACGAACTCGGCGAGCTCGTCGGCGCCGATGTCGCTGACGGCCCAGAAGTTCAGGCCGCGCTCGCCCCAGCGGCGGCAGTTGAAGCCCTGCATGGTCTGGGTCTTCGGCGGCCGATGTTCGGTGCTCGCGGTCTGTGCCACGAACAGGTTGATGACGTGCTGGCGACGCTTGTAGACGACCGCGCCGATGGCGCGGGCGTCGATATAATCGAGCCGGCCGCCGACCAGCGTAAAACCTTGCGCGGTGAGGTCGATCACGGGCGGGGCGACGTCGAGCTTGCCGTTGAACCACGGTTTCACGGTGTGCTGGTCGGTCGAGATCACGTCGGTGAGATGGCCGGCCTGCAGCGAGCGCAGATGCGCGGAGACGACCTCCGAGAGGATGCGCTGCTGGTCATCCTGGCGCAGCACGATGGCGACGATTCCGGTTGCGGCGAGCGCGGAGACCGCCGAGCCCATCGCAAACCCCCGCAGCACGGAGCGGCGGCTCGGCTGGCGTTGCGGCTCGGGCAGCGAGGCCTCGATCCGGGCGCGCAGGCTTGCCGGCGCGGTGTAGCGCAGACTGGTATTGGCGAGCACGCCCTGCATCTCGCGCTGTGCGGCAAGTTCCGCAGCGCAATCCGGGCAGCCGGCGATATGGGCTTCGACCTCGCGCGCGTGGCCGGCATCGAGCTCGTTGTCGAGCAGCGCGTGAAGCAGGATCCTTGCTTCGTCGCAGGTCATTTCGCTTGCTCCTCTTCCGCCGTCCAGGCCGCGCGCAGCAGGGCGCGGGCGCGGGCGAGGCGGGACATCACAGTGCCGATGGGCGCGCCGACGGCTTCCGCGATTTCACGATAGGACAGGTTGTTGATCTCGCGCAGCACGAAGGTTTCCTTGAAGGGTTCGGCGAGCGCCTCGATCAGCTTGCGGATGGCGCCGGCATCGCGGCTGCGCAGCACCTCGGTCTCCGGGCTCGCCTCGCTCTCCTGCCAGATCGGCGTCTGCTCGGCCGCGCCGGGCGTATCCTCGAGCGCGCTGGGCCTGTGCGCGCGCCGTGCGTATTCCGCGTTGCAGACATTGCGCAGGATCGCGAACAGCCAGGGCTTCATCGCCGGCCCGCGATAGCTGTCGAAGTGCTTGAGCGCGCGCAGATAGCACTCCTGCACCGCATCTTCCGCGTCGGAGGCGTCGCGCAGCAGATAGCGCGCGAGCGTGTAGACGTCGTCGAGATGGGGCAGCGCCGCTTCGCGAAAACGCCGCGCCTTGTCCGGATCGTCGCTTGTCGGTGGCATCGCCGCTCGCTTTGCCGTTTCGCCTGATGTCGCCGAAGACGCAGGAGCCCGGCCAGCGTGGGACCACCGGCCGGGCAAGACGTTGATGCCTTGGTTGGAGACGTTACTCAACCTTGATCATCCCCGTCATGTGCGGATGCAGCGAACAAAAGTATTTGTAGTCGCCCGCGTTGGTGAAGGTGAACGAGAACTTGTCGTCGGTGTCCAGGGTCTTGGACCTGAACTTGCCGGCCGACACCACGGTGTGAGGGATGTCGTCCCGATTGGTCCAGGTCACGGTGGTGCCGGCCTTGATCTTGAGCTCGGCCGGCTGGAAGACGAAATTGTCGATATGGATCTCCATGTCGTCGGCACGAGCGCTTGTTGCGGGCAGCAGGATAGCCGTGGCCAGAGCGAGTCCGAGATCGACGCCGAAGTCGCGGCGGTTGAGTGGCTTCATTGTCAGCTTCCACCTCAGCCCTGGAGCGGCGTGTCGATGATCGCGAGCCGCTGCTCGCTCTGCTTGAAGTTGATGCTGGCAACGCCGAGCATGCCGCGCAGCTTGGCGTCCTCGACCTTCATCGGTCCGGGAGAGGGGGCAGCTCCCGGCGCCGGTTGCGGGAAGGCGGTGGAGCGCGCGGTGTGGAAGGTGACGTTGCCCTCGACCTTCTGCATCACCTGGTGAATGTGTCCGTTCAGCACGGTGACCGAGCCAAAACCCTTCACCTGTTCCAGCGCGCGGCCGCCGTCCTCGGTGCCCCAGCCCCATTCGGGATAGACAGTCCACAGCGGGATATGGGCGAACAGCACGATCGGCGTCGATTTCGACTTGCCGCGCAGATCGTCCTGGAGCCAGGCAAGCTGCTCGGCGCCGAGATTGCCGAGACCGCCGGCCTTGAGGTCGACGACGTTGACGAGGCCGATGAAGTGCACGCCGCCGGCATCGAACGAATACCAGCCTTGGCCCTTGGTACCGCGGCCATACCGCTCGCGATAGAACTTCACCTCCTCGTCGAGGAAGTCATGTTCGCCAGGCACGTAGTGCACGTCGAGCTTGCTCTGCGAGATGATGCGCTCGGCATTGTCGAATTCGGCGGCCTTGGACAGATGGGTGATGTCGCCGGTGTGGATCATGAAGGACGGTTTGGCCGGCATCGCGTTGATCTTGCCCACGGCCTCTTCGAGCGTGCCGAGCGCGTTGGGATTGGCCGGCTTGTCGAAGCCGACATGGCTGTCGCTGATCTGGAGGAAGCTCATGCCGGGCGTAGCGGCGGTCGCGGCCTGCGCGGAATCGATGATGCCGAGCGAGCGCGGCACGCCGCCGGTGACGGTCCAGAGCACCCCGGTGCCGGCCCAGGTCATGCATTCCAGCACCTTGCGGCGGCTGACGCCGTCGCCGTCGTGATCGTGTCCGCTCATCGCGCGTCTCCGCTTCGCCCGGAATTGGGCTTCGGAGAGGTGATTGGGGGAGCGGGGGACTTATTCGCGGGAGGTGATGACGTTTTTGTGAGGGGGTCTCGCGTCTCGGACGCGCTGCAATGCGTAGCGTTGCTGCGCAGAGCCGGGACCCAGAAAGCGGCACGGTGTGCCGTGACATGGGCCCCGGCTCTGCGCAGCAGCGTTGCACGCTGCAGCGCGTCCGGGGCACGAGACCTATTTTGCGAACTCTCTCACGGCCTCGACAACACGCTCCGGAACTTCCTGTGCCACGCAATGCCCGGCGTCTTCAAAGACGAACGTGCTGGGCTGCGGAATCAGCGCCACCGCGCGTCGCGCCATCTCCCAATAGATCGGCCCCGACTTCGCCGCGGTCGTGACGCGCACCGGGCAGTCGATCTCGGTGAGCGAGGCAAACGGATTACCGCGCGCATCGCCGACATAGACCTGCGCCATCGCCTCGTAGATCGGACGCAGAATCGCCGACTCGATCTCGGGCGTACAGCGGAGTCGAACCCGGCCGTCGTCGAGCGGCTCGAAACCGTGGCGCACATAGGCCCGGAGCGAGGCCTCCGTCCAGTCTGCAAACGCCGGCGCGGCGCGATAGCGCTCGAAGACGGCCTCAGCACTGTCGAACTCAGCGCGCCGGCGCAGCGTGCCCTCTACTCGCGATAGGGATTCCTCGTCCAATCCTCCGGCACCCGCCGCGCGCGGGTCCATCACCGTCGGCTCCATCACGAACAGGCGTGTAATACGTCCGGGCAGGAGTTTCGCCGCGAGCAGCAGGTCCGTCGCGCCGGCGCTGTGGCCGATCCCGTAGACGTCGTGCAGTTCGAGTGCATCGATTACCCGGCGGACATCGTCGGCATAGTCCAGGAAGTGATAGGAGCCGGGCTTGTGGCTCGCGCCATGGCCGCGCCGGTCGAGCGCATAGACCGTATAGGCCGATGCAAGCTCGCACGCGACCTCGTCCCAGACATCGGCGACGAAGCCGGTGCCGTGCACGAGCAGGGCAGGCGTCTTGCCGCTCTCGCCCCATTGCACCATGGCGATCGCTGCGTCGGCCGGGCCGATTGAAAAGCGGTGGGGATTGATCATGCGACAGGATGCTACTTCGCATCCTCCAAAATCATCGTCGCGCCCTTCTCGGCAATCATAGCCGTCGGCGTATTCGTGTTGCCCGAGGTGATGGTCGGCATGATTGAGGCATCGACAATGCGCAGACCTTCGAGCCCGTAGAATCGCAGGCGCTCGTCCACCACCGCCATGGGATCGCTGACCGCGCCCATCTTGGCGGTGCCGACGGGATGGAAGATGGTGGTGCCGATATCGCCGGCAGCCTTTGCGAGCGATGCATCGTCGTCGCCGACGGAGGGACCCGGCAGATATTCGCTCGGGCGATATCGTGCCAGGGCCTTCTGCTGCATCAGGCGTCGCGTGGTGCGGATGGCGTCGGCGCCGACCTGGCGGTCGTCGTCGGTCGACAGATAATTCGGCGCGATGATCGGCTTCTCGTCAGGGCTCGCCGAACGCAGGCGCACGGTGCCGCGCGAGGTCGGCTGGAGATTGCAGGCACTGACGGTGATGGCGGGGAAACGGTGCAGGGGATCGCCGAACTTGTCGAGCGACAGCGGTTGCACGTGGAACTGGATGTTGGCGCGGGCGCGCGTCGCGTCGGAGCGCGTGAAGATGCCGAGCTGCGACGGCGCCATGGTCAGGGGGCCGCGGCGGCGGAAGGCGTAGTCGAGCCCCATCAAGCCGCGGCGGAACAGATTGTAATAGGTCTCGTTCAGCGTGCGCACGCCCTCGACCTTGTAGATCGCACGCTGCTGGAGGTGGTCCTGCAGATTGCGGCCGACGCCGGGCTTGTCCATGACGATGTCGATGCCGAGCGGCGACAGCCAGTCGGCGGGGCCGATGCCGGAACGGTGCAGCACCTGCACCGAGCCGATCGAGCCTGCCGAGAGGACTACCTCGCGTTTCGCACGCGCTTCGATCATCTCGCCGTTCTGGATGAAGCGCACGCCGACGACGCGGCCCCGCTCGATGATGACGCGGTCGACCAGCACATGCTTCTCGAGCCGCAGGTTCGGGCGGTTCAGCGCAGGCTTGAGGAAGCCGCGCGCTGAGGACCAGCGCCGACCGCGCTTCTGGTTGACGTGGAAATAGCTGGTGCCTTCATTGTCGCCGGTGTTGAAATCCGGGATGCGCTTGATGCCCATCTCCTCGGCGGCATCGCCGACGGCATCGAGAACGTCCCATGACAGCCGCGGCGCCTCGATGCGCCAGCCGCCGCCGGCGCCGTGATGCTCGCTGGCGCCGAGGAAGTGGTCTTCGAGCTTCTTGAACAGCGGCAGCACGTCGTCATAGCCCCAGCCCGTCACGCCGAGCTGGCGCCAATGATCATAATCGGCGGCCTGGCCGCGCATCGAGATCATGGCGTTGATCGCCGAGCAGCCGCCGATCACCTTGCCGCGGGGATAGGCGAGCGAACGGCCGTTCAGGCCCGGCTCGGCCTCGGTCTTGAACATCCAGTCCGAGCGCGGATTGCCGATCGCGAAGAGATAGCCGACCGGGATGTGGAACCAGATCCAGTTGTCGTCGCCGCCGGCTTCGAGGACGAGGACGCGATTGCCGGGATCGGCCGACAGCCGGTTGGCGACGATGCAGCCCGCCGTACCTGCCCCGACGACAATGTAATCAAATTCACCTTCGAACCGTCTCGGCATTCTGCTTCCACCCAACCGGCGTCATGCCCGGGCTTGTCCCGGGCATCCACGCACTTTCTGTTCTAATAGTCAGACGTGGATGGCCGGGACAAGCCCGGCCATGACGAGAGGACAGGGTTACCCTCGGCCCGCGGCAGTTGGGTGGACTGGCGCTTGCATGGTAGACAGTCCTGCATTTTCAACAAAGCTTGAGACCCTCCATGCCCATCGTGAACCGCGTCGCCGACCTTCAACCCGATATTCAGGCCTGGCGCCGGGACATCCACGAGCATCCCGAGCTGCTGTATGACGTCCACCGCACCGCAGCATTCGTCGCGGACCGGCTGCGCGAGTTCGGCTGCGATCAGGTCGTGACCGGGCTCGGCCAGACCGGCGTGGTCGGGGTGATCAAGGGCAACAAGCCGGCTGGCGAGGGGCTCAAGACGATCGGCCTGCGCGCCGACATGGATGCGCTGCCGGTCGAGGAGCAGACCAACCTGCCATACGCCTCCAAGATTCCGGGCAAGATGCACGCCTGCGGCCATGACGGCCACACCGCGATGCTGTTAGGGGCCGCCCGCTACCTCGCCGAAACCCGCAATTTCGCCGGCGATGCGGTCGTGATCTTCCAGCCCGCCGAGGAGGGCGGCGCCGGCGGCGCGGCCATGGTGAAGGACGGCCTGATGGAGCGCTTCGGCATCGAGCAGGTCTACGGCATGCACAATGGCCCCGGTATTCCGATCGGCTCGTTCGCGATCCGGCCGGGTCCGATCATGGCGGCGACCGACGAGGTCGACATCATGATCGAGGGTCTCGGCGGTCATGCCGCGCGTCCGCACAAATGCATCGATTCCGTGCTGGTCGGCGCGCAGGTGATCACCGCCCTGCAATCGATCGTCGCGCGCAGCGTCGACCCGCTGGAATCGGCCGTGATCTCAATCTGCGAATTCCACGCCGGCAACGCCCGCAACGTCATTCCGCAGACCGCGACGCTGAAGGGCACCATCCGCACGCTCTCGCCCGAGGTGCGCAAGCTGGTCGAGAAGCGCGTGCATGAAGTGGTGGCGGGCGTCGCGCAGATGACCGGCGCCAAGATCGACCTGCGCTACCAGCGCAACTATCCGGTCGTGAACAACCACGCCGCGGAGACCGAGGTGGCGCGCCGCATCGCGCAGCAGGTTGCCGGCGATGCCAACGTGCACGAGATGCCGCCGCTGATGGGCGGCGAGGATTTCGCCTATATGCTGGAAGCGCGCCCCGGCGCCTTCATCTTCTGCGGCAACGGCGACAGCGCCGGCCTGCATCACCCCGCCTACAATTTCAACGACGAGGCGATCGTGTTCGGCACGTCCTACTGGGTGAAGCTGGTCGAGGAATCGCTCGCGGCGTCGTAACGCCGAGTTCCAAGCGCAAATGAAAAGAGCCCGTGCATCGCACGGGCCCTTTGTTTTTGAGTGATGCAATCCGCTCAGAAGATCCGCGAGAAGATCACGTACAGCGTGGCCGACAGCATGATCGCGCAGGGCAGCGTCAGCACCCAGGCCATCAGCAAGTTGCGGATGGTCGCCATTTGCAGGCCCGAGCCGTTCGCGGCCATGGTGCCGGCGACGCCCGACGACAGCACATGCGTGGTCGAAACCGGCAGGCCGAACACGTCGGCGGCGCCGATCGTAGCGGCGGCCACCAGCTCGGCCGAGGCGCCTTGCGCGTAGGTGAGATGGCTCTTGCCGATCTTCTCGCCGACCGTGATCACGATGCGCTTCCAGCCGATCATGGTGCCGAGGCCGAGAGCGATGGCGACGGCGACCTTCACCCAGGTCGGGATGAACTTCGTGGCGCTGTCGAGCCCACCCTTGTAGGCGTTCAAGGTCGCGACCTCTTCCTTGTTGAGGTCGTTTTCCTTGTCCTTCATCAGGAAGCGGATCGCTTCCGAGGTCAGGTACATGTCGTTACGGGTGTTGCCGACCACTTCCGCCGGCACCTTGTTGAGCGAGCCGTATTTCGCGACTTGGTCGCCGACATCCTTCACCAGCACCGACAGCGAGGGGTAGGTGCCCTCGCTGATGTGGTGCGAGGTGATGTACTGGGTCACCGCAGGACGGGGATCGCCGATGATCGAGTGACCGGCACCCTTGGCCGCGATCACCTTGGAGGCGGCATCCGAGACCTTCTGGAACTGGGCGACCTGGGATTCCGGCAGCGCGCGGTTGAGCGCATAGGCGGTTGGCACGGTGCCGATCAGGATCAGCATGATCAGGCCCATGCCCTTCTGGCCGTCGTTCGAACCGTGCGCGAAGCTGACGCCGGTGCAGGTCGCGATCAAGAGGCCGCGGATCCAGAGCGGCGGCGCCTTGTTGCCTTCGGGCGCAGCATACAGGGCCGGGTTGCGCACGATGAACTTGAGCAGCAGCAGCAGCGTCGCGGCGCAGATGAAGCCGAACAGCGGCGACAGCAGCAGCGCGTAGCCGATCTCGGTCGCCTTGGTCCAGTCCACGCCCGAGGTGCCGTCGCGGCCGCGCATGACGGCGTTGGCGACGCCGACGCCGATGATCGAGCCGATCAGCGTGTGCGAGGAGGAGGCGGGCAGACCGAAGAACCAGGTGCCGAGATTCCACAGGATCGCGGCGATCAGCAGCGCGAACACCATCGCGAAACCGGCGCTGGAGCCGACCTGCAGGATCAGCTCGACCGGCAGCAGCGAGACGATGCCGAAGGCGACCGCGCCGGAGGACATGAGCACGCCGAGGAAGTTGAAGAAGCCCGACCACATCACCGCGACTTCGGCCGGCAGCGAATGGGTGTAGATCACGGTCGCCACCGCATTGGCGGTGTCGTGAAAGCCGTTGACGAATTCGAAGCCGAGCGCGATCAGGAGCGCGACGAACAACAGGATGTAGGGCAGGTAGCTCGTCACGCGCGCGCCGGTCGCGTTGACGTCGACATAGATGCTGTAGGCGACGAACAGCAGGCCCGCGGCGAGGATGCCGAAGAACAGGATCATCGTCAGCGGATTGAAGCCCTTGTCGAGATTTGGCCGCGAGGCCGGCTGGATCGGCGCGGGATCGGCTACCGCGCGGTCGAATGCTACATCGGTCATGTCTGGACGCCCCTTAACTTTGAAGTAAGGGTATTGTCCGCGATGGATTTGAAGGCTGGATGACAAGCGGCGGTTGAAAACCGTTTTCCTGCCAGTATTTAGGCTGCCCGCGCGGCTTTCTTCTGCAAGCCGGCAGCGATCTTCAAATCGTCGACAAAGCGCTGATATTCCAGCGCCTTGGCTTCAGGATCTGGCAGCCGCAACAGATAGGACGGGTGCACCGTCACCAGCGCTTTGCGTCCGTCGGGAAGGTCGATGAGCCGTCCGCGGGACTTGCCGATGGGAGTGATCTTGCCGAACACGCTTTGCGCGGCGGTAGCGCCCATCGCCACGATCAGATCTGGCTGAATTGCCGAGACTTCCCGCTCATACCATTGCCGGCAGGCCCGGATCTCCGGCGTATTCGGCTTCTGGTGCAGGCGGATCTTTCCGCGCGGCACGAATTTGAAGTGTTTCACCGCGTTGGTGACATAGACCTTCTTGCGATCGACACCGGCCTCCTCCAGCGCACGGTCGAGCATCTGGCCCGCCGGACCGACGAAGGGGTGGCCGGCGAGATCTTCCTTGTCGCCGGGCTGCTCGCCGACCAACATGATGTTGGCGGATCTCGGGCCTTCGCCGAACACGGTCTGGGTCGCGTCCTTGTAGAGGTGGCAGGCGCGGCAATGCGCGGCCTCCTCGCGGAGCGCTTCGAGATCGTCGGCAGCTGGCTTGCGTTTCATCGGAGCCTCCGGCCGCTTCTGAGGCTTGTGCGGATCGGTTGCGGCATTGGCGATCATGGCGCCGGTCATGCGTTCGGCGTCCTCGATCAAGGGCTTAATGATCGAAGCCTCGGGCAGGTTCCTCCAATATTTCTTCGGCATCTCGGCCTGCATCGCCTTCACCTTGAGCCGGGCCGGATTGAAGATGCTGGCGTAATAGCGCCGCCAGGTTTCCTCCAGCCGGTCTTCGCCCGGTGCTTCGCTCTTGCTGACGCCCGGCGTGAACGCGAGCGCGTGGCCGTCCCAATGTGCGCAGAGGTCCGGCGTCAGGATCGACCAGGGCATGTCGGCAAAGCGCTTTGCGAAGAACGGGGCTGCGAGCTCGACGATGTGATGCTCCGGCTCGAACCAGGCGACGTAATGCGCTGCGCGCTCGCGTCCGATCTCGCGGAAGCGGACGAAGGCGTGCATCTTGTGCTCGTCGCGATGGACCGCGCGGGCCATCGCCGTAACCTGCGCGACGTCAGGGTCGGTCGCGACCTCGATGAGATCGTGGTTGTCCTTCAGCCGAAACAGCAGGCGATAGAGGATCGCAAAGCGCTGGATATCGCGGTGCAGGATTGCGGCCTGGGCAAGCTCGATGAATTTGCCTGATACGTTGAAGGTGCCGTCATTCACCTCGAGGATCGGAGACGGTGCAGGCGGTGCGAACAAATCGGCTTCCCCGCCCTGCACGGTCCAGGTGACATCGGTGGGCTGCACGTAATGAAGCACAAGGCTGCGCGCGGCTTTGCGCCAGCCGTCGAAATCGGTTTCGGTGTCGAGGGTGATGTACTGCATCAGAAGCCAAATCCCAGTTGAGTTGCTTTCGGCTTGAAGCGCTCGATCAGCCCGGCGGCATCGAGACGATGCGGCGAGGGGCGGTGATCGCTGAGGACGATGAACGGCAGCGCCTTGTTGCGGGGCACGTGCAGCCGGGCGAGATCGGCGAGGCGGATCGTGGTGGTGCGCCGTGTTGCAATGATGCGCTCGACCGCCTTGGTGCCGAAGCCCGGCACGCGCAGCAGCTCCTCGCGGCTGGCGCGGTTGACGTCGAGCGGGAAGCGATCGCGATGACGCAGCGCCCAGGCCAGCTTCGGATCGATGTCGAGCGGCAGCATCGCGCTGTCGTCGACGATCTCGCCGACATCGAAACCGTAGAACCGCATCAGCCAGTCGGCCTGGTAGAGCCGGTGCTCGCGCAGCAACGGCGGCTGCACCAGAGGCAAGGCGCGGCTGGCGTCGGGGATCGGGCTGAAGGCGGAGTAGTAGACGCGCCGCAGCCGGTAGGCGCCGTAGAGATTGGCGCTGGTGTGGAGAATGGTGTGGTCGGAGGCAGCATCAGCGCCGACGATCATCTGCGTGCTTTGGCCCGCCGGCGCGAAACGCTGTGGCCTCGCCTTGGTCTTCGCGCTGCGGCCTTCCTCGGCCTCGTCCAGCTTCAGCCGCAGCCTGCCCATGGTGCGGCGGATCGCGCGCACGTCCTTCTCCGGCGCGAATTGCTGCAGGCTCGTCTCCTCAGGCATCTCGATGTTGATGGAGAGACGATCGGCATATTTGCCGGCTTCCGCGATCAGCGCATCATCGGCCTCGGGAATGGTCTTGAGATGGATATAGCCGCGGAAGTGATGCTCCTCGCGCAGTTTTCGCGCGACGCTCACCACCTGCTCCATGGTGTAGTCGGGGCTGCGGATGATGCCGGAGGAGAGGAACAGACCCTCGATGTAATTACGCCGGTAGAAGTCGAGCGTCAGCTTGACCAATTCGTCGACGGTGAAGCGGGCGCGCGGCACGTTCGAGGAGGCGCGGTTGACGCAATAGAGGCAATCGTAATTGCAGGCGTTGGTCAGCAGCACCTTGAGCAGCGAGATGCAGCGTCCATCAGGCGCGTAGGAATGGCAGATGCCCATGCCGGGGGCGGTCGACCCCATGCCCTTGCCGTCGCTGGAATCCCGCTTCTCGGTGCCGCTGGAGGCGCAGGACGCGTCGTATTTGGCGGCGTCCGCCAGGATTTCCAGCTTGCGTTGTACGTCCATCTTGGAATCCCTTTGATTCAACTCATGAATCTATTTGCGCGCCAATTCGATTGACTCTCCGCGCGCCGTTAGCTTTATATTAGAACATATCATGAACAAATGAGCCAGCCGCTGGTTCTCTTTTTGAGAGCCATCGGCAATCACCCCTGAAGGAGCGGCGAGCATGAGCGGCGCACGGACAAGCGCGCTTGCGACCTTGCGCGGCCAGATCGAGCGCATCGAGACGGCGACGGTCGTGCATCCGCACGATCGCGTCGCGCTCGGCCACAGCGAAGCCGACAACGCGCTGAAGGGCGGCCTCGCGCGCGCGGCGATCCACGAGGTGTTTTGCGCTGGGTCTCAGGGGACGGCCGCGACCGGCTTCGTCATGGGACTTGCCGGGCGCGTCTCGGCGCAGCGGCCGCTGCTGTGGGTACGGCAGGATTTTTCAGAGATAGAGGCAGGCGCACTGTCGATGAGCGGGCTCGCCGAGCTCGGCCTCGATCCGCGCCGCATGGTGATGGTGCGCGCCGCCGATGTCGAGAGCGCGCTACGCACCTCGGCCGATGCGCTCGCCTGCGATGCGCTGGGCGCCGTCGTGCTCGAGCTCTGGGGCGAGACCAGGCAGTTCGATCTCGTGGCGAGCCGCAAGCTGACGCTGGCCGCGCAAGGCTCCGGCGTCACCGGGCTTTTGCTGCGGATGGCCGCGCAGCCGCTGCCTTCGACCGCGGAGACCAGGTGGATGCTGCGCGCGGCGCATTCGCCGCCGGGGTCGGTGTGGGACGCATGGGGCGCGCCGCGCTTCGATGCCGAACTCTTGCGTAATCGTCATGGCCCGTGCGGCCGGTGGATCATGGAATGGAATTGTGATGAGTGCCAGTTCAGTGAACCGTCGACGTATTCTCAGCCTGTGGCTGCCACGCCTGCCCATCGACCGGATTCAACGGTTCTTCAACAGCGCCGGGCTGGGTAAAACCAATAATGAGCCGAGCATTGTCGTCATCAAGGAGAACAATGCGCTGGTGATCCATGCGCTGGACGAGGCTGCCGAGCGCCTCGGCCTGTACATCGGTCAGCCGCTGGCCAATGCGCGGGCGATGTGCCCGGATTTGCGCGTGTTCGATGCTGATGTCGCGGCCGATGCGAAGACGCTTAGCGACATCGCCGACTGGTGCGACCGCTTCACGCCGCTGGTCGCGCTCGACCCGCCGCATGGGCTGTTCCTCGACATCACCGGCTGTGCGCATCTGTTCGGCGGCGAGGCTGCGTTGCTGCAGGCGCTGGTTCGGGCGCTCGGCCGACAAGGCTTTGCCGTCAGCGCGGCCATCGCCGGCACCTCGGTCTGCGCGCGCACGCTGACGCGGCAGGCCACGGGCACCATCGTTGCCGATGGCGAAGAGGCGAGGGCGATCAGCCGGTTTCCGGTGTCCGCGCTCGGTGCGGGCGAGGCCATCACCACCGGCCTGCGTCGCGCCGGCCTCAAGACCATCGGCGACGTCACCGCGCGCTCGCCGAGCGAGATCACGGCGCGGTTCGGGGCGCGGTTCTCAACCTTGCTCGCGCATGCGTTGGGGCAGGGTGATGCGCCGATCAACCCGCGAAAGCCGCTGCCTGATTACATCGTCGAGAAGCGTTTCGCCGAGCCGATCGCGACCGACACCATGATCGCGATGACGCTGTCGCGGCTGGCGGACACGTTGATCGCCTCCATGGAGAAACAGGGCAAAGGCGCGCGTCGGCTGGAAGCTGCCTTCTTCCGCACCGATGGCGTGGTGCGCGCGATCATGGTCGAGACCGGACGGCCGGTCACGCAAAGCAAAGTGATCGACCGGCTGTTCCGCGAGCGCCTCGATGCGCTCGCCGATCCCCTCGATCCCGGTTTTGGCTTCGACATGGTGCGCCTGTCGGCGAGCCGCACCGAGATCGTGGTGCAGGAGCAGCGCGATCTCGACGCCCATGTCCACGACAATGACGAGCTTGCCGCCCTGATCGACCGCATCGCCGCGCGCATCGGCGGCAAGCGCGTCGTCGTGCACCTGCCTGAGGATACCCATATCCCCGAATGCGCCGTGCTGGCCGCGCCGGCGCAGCATCATCTCGCCGCCGCCATGCAGGCCGAATGGCCGGCACGGACCGAGAGCGAGCCGCCGCTGCGCCCCTTGAGGCTGTTCGACAAGCCGGAGCCGATCAAGGTGCCGTTCGCGGCCGTGCCGGATGGTCCGCCGCATCAGTTCACCTGGCGCCGCGCGCTGCATGCCGTGGTGCGGGTGGAAGGACCCGAGCGTATCGCGATGGAATGGTGGCGGCAGGACGGCAAGCAGCTGACGCGGGATTACTTTCGCATCGAGGACGCCGAGGGCCTGCGCTTCTGGATTTTTCGCGACGGACTTTACGAGGGGGAGGTGTTCGACGGCGACGGCGAGCCTGCTTCTCCCGGCTGGTATGTGCACGGTCTCTTCGCATGAATAGCCCCGCTTATGCCGAGATCGGCATCACCACCAATTTCTCCTTCCTGCGCGGCGGTTCGGATCCGCGCGCCTATGTGCATCAGGCGAGCAAGCTCGGCATTCCCGCGATCGGAATCGCCGATCACAACACGCTCGCCGGCGTGGTGCGGGCCTGGAATGAGCTCGACAATGACAAGGTGCTGCACAAGCCGAAACTGCTGATCGGTGCGCGCATCGTTTTCATCGACGGCACGCCCGACATTCTGGTCTACCCGCGCGACCGCGCCGCCTATGGCCGGCTGTGCCAGCTTCTGACCAAAGGCAAGCGCGGCGACGACATCACGCGGATCGAGAAGGGCGAGTGCCGTCTCACCTTCGCCGATCTCCTGGAATTTTCGGAAGGCCAGCTCCTGGTCCTGACGTTGCCGCATCGCTTCGAGCCGGCGCAGGCGCTGGATGTGCTTGCAAAGCTGAGGGCGAGCCGCGCCGGGGGCGTGTGGCTGGCGGCGAGCCTGATCTATCGCGGCGACGACCGGCGCCGCCTGGCGCGGCTCGATGACCTTGCGGCCAAAGCAAAAGTGCCGCTGCTCGCGACCAACGAGGTGCTCTATCACGATCCCGGCCGCCGTCCGCTTCAGGACGTGCTGACCTGCATCCGGGAAAAGACCACGATCGAGGCGGTCGGACGGAAGCTGGAAGCCAATGCCGAGCGCTTTCTGAAAACACCCAGGGAGATGGCGCGGTTGTTCCGCGATGTCCCCGAGGCGATCGCGGAGACCATGCGTTTTGCGGGGAAGATCGACTTCTCACTCGACCAGCTCAAATACCAGTATCCGGACGAGCCGGTGCCGCCGGGCAAGACCGCGCAAGGGCATCTGGAGGATTTGACCTGGGCGGGCGTCGATAAATACTTTGGCGGCATCGAGAACATTGACGACAAGCTGCGCGCGACGTTGAACAAAGAACTCGCGCTGATCGCCGAGCTGAAATACGCACATTATTTCCTCACCGTGCACGACATCGTGCACTATGCGCGCAGCCAGAACATCCTGTGCCAGGGCCGCGGCTCGGCGGCGAATTCGGCCGTGTGCTACGTGCTCGGCATCACCTCGGTCGATCCGACCAAGGTCGATCTGCTGTTCGAGCGCTTCATCTCCAAGGAGCGGCTGGAGCCGCCCGACATCGACGTCGATTTCGAGCATTCCCGGCGCGAGGAGGTGATGCAATATGTCTACCGCCGCTACGGCCGCCATCGTGCCGCGATCATCGCAACGGTCATCCACTATCGCCCGCGCAGCGCCATCCGCGACGTCGGCAAGGCGCTGGGCCTGACCGAGGACGTCACCGCCGCGCTCGCCGACACCGTCTGGGGCAGCTGGGGCAAGGGTCTCAACGACATGCAGGTCAGGCAGGCCGGGCTCGATCCGCAAAATCCCATGATCAACCTCGCGGTCGAGCTTGCGGCCGAGCTGATCGAATTCCCGCGGCATTTGTCCCAGCACGTCGGCGGCTATGTGCTGACGCAGGACCGGCTCGACACCTATGTCCCGATCGGCAACGCCGCGATGGACGACCGCACCTTCATCGAATGGGACAAGGACGACGTCGACGCGCTCAACATGATGAAGGTCGACGTGCTCGCGCTGGGCATGCTGACCTGCATCCGCAAATGTTTTGATTTGATCGATCAGCATAAGGGCGAGCGGTTTGTGCTGGCGAGCGTTCCACAGGACGACCCCAAAGTTTACGACATGCTTTGTGACGGGGAATCGCTCGGCGTGTTCCAGGTCGAGAGCCGCGCCCAGATGAACATGCTGCCGCGCCTGAAGCCGCGGACATTCTACGACCTCGTCATCGAAGTCGCGATCGTGCGACCGGGACCGATCCAGGGCGACATGGTGCATCCGTATTTGCGGCGGCGGAACGGGCTTGAGAAAGTGACCTATCCCTCGCCATCGCCCGAGCATGGCCCCGCGGATGAGCTCTACAAGGTGCTGCACAAGACGAAAGGCGTGCCTCTGTTCCAGGAGCAGGCCATGCGTATCGCGATCGAGGCGGCAAAGTTCACGTCCGAGGAAGCCAACGGCCTGCGCCGCTCGATGGCGACCTTCCGCAATGTCGGCACCATTGGCCAATACGAGGAGAAGCTGATCGGCAATATGGTCGCGCGCGGTTACGATGCCAATTTTGCCAGAAGCTGCTTTGACCAGATCAAGGGCTTTGGCTCCTACGGCTTCCCGGAGAGCCACGCCGCGAGCTTCGCCCAGCTCGTCTACATCTCGTCATGGCTGAAATATCATCACCCCGACGCCTTCTGCTGTGGCCTCCTGAACTCGCAGCCGATGGGCTTTTATGCGCCGGCACAGATCGTCAGCGACGCCCGCAAGAACGGCGTCGAGGTGCGCGATATCGACGTGTCCTATAGTTTTGCGCAGAACACGCTGGAGAATACTGACGGCAGGTATTGTGCCGTCCGCCTTGGCTTTCGCCAGATCGACGGCTTCCATTGGCTCGATCCCGATGAGGAGGCTCTCAAGAAGGAGCAGGCGAAGAGACAAAGCAAAGTATACGTCACTCAGGAGGACTGGGCCGACCGCATCATCGCCGCCCGCAACCGACGTCCCTTCACCTCGCTGGAGGATTTCGCCCGCGACACCGGCCTGCCCAAGCGCGCGCTGATCCTGCTGGCCGATGCCGACGCGTTTCGCTCGCTCGGGCTCGATCGCCGCGAGGCGCTGTGGCAGGTGCGGCGGCTGCCCGACGACGTGCCGCTGCCGCTGTTTGAGGCGGCGACCGCGCGCGAGCAGCCGGACGAGCACGCGCAACCGCTGCCGGTGATGCCGCGTTCCGAGCAGGTGGTCGCGGACTACCAGACCATCCGGCTATCGCTGAAGGGGCACCCGATGGAATTCCTGCGCGAGATGTTTTCGCGCGAGCGCGTCGTCGCCTGCAAGGATATCAGCCACGAGAACGAGCGGCGGCGCGTTCGCTGCGCCGGCGTGGTGCTGGTGCGGCAACGGCCGGGCAGCGCCAGCGGCGTCGTGTTCATGACGCTGGAGGACGAAGCCGGCATCGCCAATGTCGTGGTGTGGCCCAAGATCATGGAGCAGTACCGGAAAGAAGTCATGGGCGCGCGCCTCATCCTGGTCGAAGGCTATATCCAGAGCAGTCCCGAGAAGGTGACGCATCTCATCGCCCAGCGCATGATCGATCGCTCGCATGATCTGGTCGGCCTCGCCAACGACGCCCTGAGCCGCAGGCATCCACTGCCCGCAGGTGCCACCGTGGTCGAGCCGCTCAACGAAGACTCCCGTGCGCTTACGGACATGCCGGCGCAAAAACACCGCCACCCCCGCAACGTCCGCATCCTGCCGCCATCGCGGGATTTTCATTGAGAGGTGGCGCGGAGTGCCGCCACACGCACGGCTGCCGTAGGGTGGGCAAAGGCGCGTCAGCGCCGTGCCCACCTCCTTTTGCGGCTCGTCGCGAAGACGTGGGCACGCTTCGCTTTGCCCACCCTACGAGTTCCTCGATGATGACGTCGCGCCCTAAAAATTCACCCGGTTCGAGATCGCGCCGTCCACGACGAGATTCGATCCCGTCGTGAACCCCGACACCGGGCTTGCCAGAAACACCGCGGCGCTCGCGATTTCCTGCGGCGTGGCCATCCGGCCGGTCGGATTGCGTTTCATCGCGTCGTTGTAACGCTCGGGCATGTTCTTCTCGACCATCTCCCAGACCCCGCCCTTGAAATAGACCGTGCCGGGCGACACCACATTCACACGGATCTTCTTCTTCGCATATTGCCGCGCCAGCCCCTTGGCCATGTGGATCAGCGCCGCCTTGATCGGGCCGTAGGAACTGGCCGTGTCCGCCTGCGCCGCCGAGATCGAGGAGATGATGACGAAAGCGGCGTCGCCGCTCTTCTCGCCGCTGGCTTCGAGGAACGGCCGCGCGGCATCGAACGCATGCACGGCGCCGAGCAGGTCGAGCTGGAAGTTCTGCTGCCAGGATGCGGCATCGTGGCCTTGCGCCATCGCGCCGGCATTGGAGAACAACAGGTCGACGCCGCCGAGCTCCTTTGCTGCACCCTCGATCCAGGATTTCAGCGCCGCGCCGTCGGTCACGTCGACCGGGCCGCCGGTGGCGTTGACGCCCTTCGCCTTCAGCTCGGCAACGGTGGCCGCAACCTGATCCGCATTGCGTGCACACACCGCGACATTGGTGCCTTCACCGGCGAGCGTCTCTGCGATCGCCCGCCCGATGCCGCGCGTGCCGCCGAGGACGATGGCGTTCTTGCCTTTGAGACCGAGATCCATTGTTGGGTTTCCTTTTTGTTGGTCGTGGAGAGTGTAGTCGCGTGCGCGGCATCGCCGCAAATCCCATTGTTCGACCGTCACCCTGAGGTGCCGGAGCGTAGCGGAGGCCTCGAAGGGCGACAGCCCGGCTGCCACCCCGGCCGTGCATCCTTCGAGGCTCGACTTGCGATGCGGTGCATCGCAAGCCTCGCACCTCAGCGACTGTGTTCTTTGTCAAGCGGGTTGCCATGGTTTTCGATCCCTGAGCATGGCGTTGAGGATGGTGATGAGCTTGCGGGCCACGGCGAT